>NZ_JBEXLP010000093.1:0-27322 GCF_040610035.1 Streptomyces sp. NPDC004542 | reverse complement strand
AGCAGGGGCAGGGTCTCGGAGGCGGTGACCAGTTCCCGCAGCGGATACCGGGCGAGGACCTCGGCCACCTCCGGCGACAACGCCGCCGACAGCCGGGAGTCCGGGGGGAGGGAGGCGTCGCCCAGGGCCCGGGCGGCCGCCAGTACCACCGTGCGCCGCGGCCCGGCGGGCACCCCGGCGGCGGCCCGGGCGTGCAGTTCGGCGCCCTCCTCGAGGACCAGGCCGGTGTCCATCCCCGCCGGCACCTTGACCCGTGCGTGGTGCCGCCAGGTGGCCACGGGGTCGCTCCAGGCCTCTACCGTGTACGTCCACGGCCCGGGCGCGTCCGGGGTGACCTCCGCGCCCCACCGGTCGGTGCCCGGGGCGAGTTCACGCATCGGCGTCCAGGGCCCCGGCCGGCCCTCCGGATCGCACAGCACCACGTTGGCGCCGACGGCGTCGTGCCCCTCGCGGAAGACGGTGGCGGTGACCTGGAAGGTCTCACCGACGACCGCCTTCGCCGGGCGCCTGCCGTACTCCACGGCAGGCCGGACGTCCCGGACCGGGATGCGGCCGATGGTCTCGGTCGAGCTCATTGGGGGTCACCTCCGCCGTGCGTGAAGCCGGGCCCGAAGCCCGGCGGGGAATCCGGTGGGTGCCGGAAGGCCGGGTCAGTACGTTCCCGCCGTAGGCCGCCGGTCCGGCGCGGTAGCCCGCCTGGCCCGGCCCTGTGCGAGGGGCCGCCCGGTCTGCTCCTGCAGGTAGGCGGCGAGGGTGGTGCGCAGATAGCGCTCGGCGGCGTCCACGGCCTCCCGGGCGCAGCGCTCGCCCATCAGTACGCACAGGGTGTAGCCCGAGTCCTCGAAGGCGACCCGTACGGCCCGGTCGGAGGGTGAGGCGAGCATCAGCCGTTCCCACGCCCGGTACCGCCGCAACAGCCGGGCCACTTCGGCCTTAGCGGGTAGCAGCATGGCCCCTTCACCTTCCGATTCCGATGCTCTCGACTGGGCACGCCTCCCGACGATCGGGTGGCATCCGGGCACGGAGAGGCACGGATCCGTTACGGCGATCGAGGCTTTCACTTATGGTGCACGCACAATCACGCAGCGTCTTGTTGGCTCTTCAACAACCTCACCGGTGTGCTCGTGTTGCACGAATGGCGTAGCGCGCGCACTGTGGATCTGACTCAGAAGCGATCAGTGCTCACCCTGCGTGTCCGGCAGTGGGCCGGGTGGAGCCGGGACGAGCGAGAGCTTCGCCGGTGAGGAGCAAGCGACGATGAAGACCGCAGTGCCCTGCTACTACCACCTCGACGTGGAAGTCAGCCCCGAACGGGTCGGACAGGTCAGCCGCATCCTGGCCGCCCACCTCCGCCACTGGGATCTCGAGAACCACGTGGATCCGGTCCGCAGCGGCACCGAACTGCTGCTGCGGGCGATCGACGAGCACGCGACCGACAAGCACATCTCGATCGAGATGTGGTGGAACGGCCAGCACCTCATCACCGCCGTGGGCGGCGACGACCGCGACCTCCGCCCCGACCAGGACCTGCGCACCTGCCTGGCCCGCATCGCCGCGATGAGCGACGGCTGGGGCTGCTGCGCCGCGGCCGGCGGCAGCAAGATCATCTGGTTCTCCCGGCGCGCCCGCGCCGGCCAGCGCGTGCCGCTGGTCCCGACGGCCCCGGCGCCCAATCTCAACGAGGGGCTCGACGTACCCCGCGACCTGCCGGTGACCGTCCTCGCCGCCGCCGCGGCGGACGGCGCCCTGGGGGCGGCCCGATGACGGCGCGACGATCCCGGAAGGGGGTGCCCGTGTGGAGCGGGCACCCCTACCCGTTGGGCGCGTCCTTCGACGGGCAGGGCACCAACTTCGCCCTGTTCAGCGAGGTGGCCGAGCGGGTCGACCTGATCCTTGTCGACGACCGCGGAACCGAGACGCCCGCCCCGCTCAACGAGGTCGACGGCTTCGTCTGGCACGGCTACCTGCCCGGGATCGGGCCGGGGCAGCGCTACGGCTACCGGGTGCACGGACCGTGGGACCCCGCCGTCGGCCACCGGTGCAACCCGGCCAAGCTGCTGCTCGACCCGTACGCCCGGGCCGTCGACGGGCAGATCGACAACCACCCCTCGCTCTACGAACGCGAGCCGGGCGGTCCCTCCCCGGCGGACAGCGCCGGGCACTCCATGCTCGGCGTGGTCATCGACCCGTACTTCGACTGGGGTGACGACCGCCCGCCCCGGCTGCCGTACGCCGACTCCGTGATCTACGAGGCACACGTGCGGGGGCTGACCCGCACCCATCCCGAGGTCCCGGAGCGGCTGCGCGGCACCTACGCCGGCCTCGCCCACCCCGCGGTCCTCGAGCACCTGACCCGGCTGGGCGTGACCGCAGTCGAGCTGATGCCGGTGCACCAGTTCGTCCACGACGGCGTGCTCCAGGACCGCGGACTGTCCAACTACTGGGGCTACAACACGATCGGCTTCTTCGCGCCGCACAACGCCTACGCCGCCCTCGGCACCCGGGGCCGGCAGGTCAACGAGTTCAAGGCGATGGTGAAGGCGCTGCACGAGGCCGGGCTCGAGGTGATCCTCGACGTGGTCTACAACCACACCGCGGAGGGCAACGAGCTGGGCCCCACCCTCTCCTTCCGGGGCATCGACAACGCCTCGTACTACCGCCTCGTGGACGGCGACTGGGCGCACTACTACGACACCACCGGCACCGGCAACAGCCTGCTGATGCGGCACCCCTACGTGCTCCAGCTGATCATGGACTCGCTGCGGTACTGGGTCACCGAGATGCACGTCGACGGCTTCCGCTTCGACCTCGCGGCCACCCTGGCCCGGCAGTTCCACGAGGTGGACCGGCTGTCGGCGTTCTTCGACCTCATCCAGCAGGACCCGGTGATCAGCCGCGTCAAGCTGATCGCCGAACCGTGGGACGTCGGCGAGGGCGGCTACCAGGTGGGCAACTTCCCGCCACTGTGGTCGGAGTGGAACGGCCCCTACCGGGACGCCGTACGGGACTTCTGGCGGGCCGAGCCGGGCTCCCTCGGTGAGTTCGCCTCCCGGCTGACCGGCTCCGCCGACCTCTACGGGCACAGCCGGCGCCGGCCGCGCGCCAGCGTCAACTTCGTCACCGCGCACGACGGTTTCACCCTGCGTGACCTCGTCTCGTACAACGACAAGCACAACGAGGCGAACGGCGAGGACAACCAGGACGGCGAGAGCGTCAACCGGTCCTGGAACTGCGGGGTGGAGGGGGAGACGGACGACCCCGCCGTAGGGGAGCTGCGCGCCCGCCAGCAGCGCAATCTGCTGGCCACGCTGCTGCTGTCGCAGGGCATCCCGATGCTCTGCCACGGCGACGAACTGGGCCGCACCCAGCGCGGCAACAACAACGCCTACTGCCAGGACGGCGAACTGTCCTGGATCGACTGGCGGCTGACGGAGGAACAGCGCACCCTCACGGACTTCACCCGGCACGTCATCGCGCTGCGCGCCGCCCATCCCGTACTGCGCCGCCGCCGCTTCTTCCGCGGCGAGAGGGCCGCCCGCTCCGGGCAGCCGCTGCCCGATCTGGTCTGGCTGCGCCCCGACGCGCGTGAGATGACCGAGCGGGACTGGCAGCGCCCCGACGCGCACTCGGTCGGCGTGTTCCTCAACGGCGACGCCATCGCCGAACGCGACGAGCGCGGGCGCCCGGTGGTCGACGACTCGTTCCTGCTGCTCCTCAACGCCTACTGGGAGCCGGTGGACTTCCGCCTGCCCGGCCAGGCCTACGGGGAGCGCTGGGTCACGCTGATCGACACCGCCGATCCCGAGGGCGTCCCCGACGAACGGGAGCGCAAAGCGGGCACCCGGCTCAGGCTGGAGCCCCGCAGTCTCGTGCTGCTGTCCCGCCCGTCCCGCACACCCGCGTAGCCGCGCGGCCGCGGGACGTCACCGGTCGGACCGGGCCGTCACCGTGAACTGCGCGCCGTCCGGGTCCCGCAGGATCGCCTCGTCCACGTCCTCGCGCAGCACGCTCCCGCCGTGCTTCTCCGCCGCTCGGGCGCAGGCCGGCGCGTCGTCCACGGCGAAGTGGACCTGCCAGTGCGGCCGCACCGAGGGGTCGGGCACCGCCTCCGCCGCACCGGAGTCGATGCGCGCGACCACGTCACCCCGGCTGCGCAGCACGACCTCGCCCCCCTCGTACTGGACCTGGCAGCAGCCGGGCCGGTCCGAGGCCCAGTCGAGGATCTCGCCGTAGAAGATGGCCGAGTCGAAGGCGTTGCGGGTGTGCAACCGGATGAAGGTCGGTGCCGCCCGGCGCCAGGCCTCCCAGTTGGAGACGAGCTTGCCCTCCCAGATCCCGAAGGTGGCACCGTCCCGGTCGGCGAGGAGGGCCGCCCGCCCGGGCGGGAAGGACAGCGGGCCGACGGCCACCGTGCCGCCGCGTTCCCGGGCCCGCGCCGCGGCCACGTCCGCGTCCGGGACCGCGAAGTACGGCGTCCACGCCACCGCCATGTGCCACATGGTGGCGACCGCCGCGATCCCCGCGACCGGCACGCCGCCCGCCAGCGCGATGCGGAAGTGGTCGCCCATCCGGACGTCGCGCCACCGCCAGCCCAGGACGGCCTCGTAGAACTCCTGTGTCGCCCGCAGGTCGCGGCTGGTCAGACTGACCCAGCAGGGTGCACCGAACACGGAGTGCGTGGAGACGACGCGGTCAAGGTTCCGCGGGTCCGTCGTGCCGCCGGGGAGGGTGGTGTCGTGATTCATGGCAGTCGTGTCCTGGTCTCGGCGACCGGCGGCCACCGGTCTGCCACCAGTGTCCATCCGGAAGCGGTAAGGGCGCCTGCGGAGTACCCCGTCCGCGCGTCGCCAAACGGCCCGGCCACGCGTGGCAGGGCCCGGCACGGCGGTGTATCCATGGGCTGAGGGCCGCGGTGTCCGGCCCCGGGCCCGCAGGGAGGCGACCATGACCACGAACGGCCGTCGGGACGACGCCGGCCCGGACCGCGTCTTCGCCTTGCAGGAAGAGGTCCACCAGCTGAAGGAGGCCGTCGCCTCGCACGCCGTCGTGGACCAGGCGATCGGGGTGATGGTCGGGCTGGGGCGGATCACGCCGGACGAGGGCTGGGCGGTGCTGAAGGAGGTCTCCCAGCACACCAACATCAAGCTGCGCAACGTTGCCGAACTCGTCCTCGTCTGGGGCCGGACGGGTGACCTGCCCGCCGAGGTGGGGGCCGCGGTGGAGGACGCCCTGGACCGGCACGGGCCGAACCGGATCCCCGGCGCGCCGCCCGGGTGACGGACCCGGGCGACGGATCAGGGCGACGGATCAGGGCGTCCGGCGGATCACGGTGCCTCGGTCTCGGTGAGCAGTTCCTCCCGCAGGTGCGCGAAACAGCTGCTGAGCAGCCGGGAGACGTGCATCTGCGAGATGCCGAGCTGCCGCGCGATCCGGCTCTGTGTCATGCCGCGGAAGAACCGCAGGTAGAGGATCGTGCGTTCGCGCTCGGGGAGCGCCTGCAGACAGGGCCTGACCGCCGCCCGGTCGACGACCAGGTCGTAGCCGGGCTCGGGCCTGCCCAGCGCGTCCCCCAGTGCGTAGCCGTCCGTGCCGGGCATCTCGGCGTCCAGCGACAGCGCCGTGAAGCACTCCAGGGCCTCCAGGCCGGTCATCACCTCGTCCTCGGTCAGATGGGCGCGTTCGGCGATCTCGGCGACGGTGGGCGCGCGGCCCGAGGTGGTCTGCCCCAGGTCCTTCGTGGTGCTCCGCACGCGGTTGCGCAGGTCCTGCACCCGCCGCGGTACGTGCAGGGTCCACATGTGGTCACGGAAGTGGCGCTTGATCTCGCCGGTGACGGTCGGCACGGCGTACGCCTCGAAGGCACGGCCGCGCGCCGGGTCGAAGTGGTCGACCGCCTTCACCAGGCCCAGCGCCGCCACCTGGTACAGGTCCTCCAGCGACTCGCCGCGGCCCCGGAACCGTACGGCGATCCGCTCGGCCATGGGCAGCCAGAGCCGGACCAGTTCGTCCCGCAGCACCTGCCGCTCCGGGCCGTCGGGCAGTAGCGCGAGCCGCTCGAACGCCTCGGCGGTGTCCGGAGCGTCGTCGTGCGGGTGGGGTTTCGTCCTGCTGGTGCCACGCATCGCGCGCACCTCCCTCAGCGGGTGCCGGGTGGGAAGACACTCCCGCAGTCGGATGTACCAAACCACATCATCCCATCGGGTGACATAGACCGATTATCTCCCTTCCTCTCTCTCTTGACCTCCGCTTGAGAGCATTACCTCTGAAGCAGAGGTAATCTTCCTCGTGTGGACCGTGTGGAACCGGAGACCTTTCCGGAGGAACTGGCCGACACCCTGGTCGGGGTGGAGCGGCTCATCCGCCGCCGGTTGCGCGGCGGACTCACCGTGCCGCGGCTGCGCGGCGCCGAAGTGGAACTGCTGCGCCTGGTCGAGGCCCGCCCGGGCATCGGCGTCTCGGAAGCGGCCAAGGAGCTGCATCTGGCCGGCAATTCGGTGTCGACCCTGGTCAACCAGCTGGTCCGGGACGGATACCTGCTCCGGGACACCGATCCGGCCGACCGGCGCGCCGCCCGACTGCGACTGACCGGGGCGGCCCGCGACCGGCTGGGCGACTGGCAGCGCCGACGGGCGGCCCTGGTCGGCCGGCACCTGGACCGGCTGGGCGAAGCCGACCGGGAAGCTCTGCGCGCCGCGCTACCGGCCCTGCGCAAGCTGGCCGTCACCCTGCACGAGGAGGCCGGGGAACCATGACGCGGGACACCACCGCCGACGCCGTCACCTGCGCCCGGCTCGCCTACGCCTTCGGGGACGCCAACGCGGCCGACGGGCTCGACCCGGCGGTGCGCGAGGGCGAGGTCTTCGGGCTGCTCGGCCCCAACGCCGCCGGCAAGACCACCGCCATCCGTTGCATCACCACCCTCCTGCCGGTCCCGCCCGGCATGGTCCAGGTCTTCGGCCACGACGCCGCCAGGGACCGCACGGCCCTGACCTGGAACCCGCTGAAACTGCCCGGCGTCGCGGCGGCCGTCGTCCTCGCCTCCGCCTTCTTCTCCTGCCTGCTTCCTTCTTCTCCTGCCTGTCGATGACCATCGCGGGCCTCGTGCTCGGCCGCGACCGGCTGATGGGCTTCGGGCAGGCGATCACGATGCCGCTGTTCTTCGGTTCCAACGCCCTGTACCCGGTCTCCGTGATGCCGGGCTGGCTCCAGGCGGTCAGCAAGGTCAACCCGCTCAGCTACCAGGTCGACGCCCTGCGCGGCCTCCTGCTCGGCACGCCCGCGCATCTCGCCGCCGACTTCGGCGTCCTCGCGGGGGCCGCCGCGCTCGGCATCACCGCCGCCTCCTCGCTGCTCGGCCGGCTGGCCCGCTGATCTCGCCGTGGACGTGATGTGCGGCACGCACCCTCACCCGGTCGGCGGGCCCGGTGGCGGGATTCCCCCTGCGCACGGCTTGATCGTCGATCAAAGCGGGCGAATCCCCTGGCCACAGCGCATTCTGCTCATTTGACAGTGCACGGAGCACACAGATAGGAAGCAGGCCTCGGAGGTCGAGAGGGGCATTGTGTACGAGCCGAACGTGGTCGGGGACTGGCAGGAGTACGAGGAGCATGCCGGTCTGCGGGTCCGCGTCCACCGTCTGGAGGCGGCCGAGCCACCGCGCGGACGGGACGACGCCGCCGCCGGGCTGACGTACTTCCGTCTCCGGGTGACCGTCGAGAACCGGGGCGCCCAGCACTTCCTCGTGCACCTCGAGGACGGCCAGATCGACGTCCGGGTCGGCCCCGACGGGGAGGGCGCCTTCATCGACTGGCGCAACTCGCAGTTCGTCGAGGGCTTCGACGTCTACCCGCTGCGCCGCGCCACCGCCGTGCTGTACGCGGCCGGTCCCGAGGCCGCCCTGGCCCAGGTGGACGTCCAGATCCAGCTGCGGGTCGACGAGGAGTGGACCGAGCGCCGGCTGTGGGCGGGTGGCATTGGCGTGCACGAGAGCCAGGTCGGCGCCCGTGCCGCCACCGGGCCGGGCAGCCTCGCCCACCAGGTCAGCGCCTTCCTGCGGGACCAGGGAGAACCGGGCCCCGCCTAGACTGGAAGCCCGATGAAGATCTTGCTCCGGCCGCCTGGCTCGCCCTGGATCGCCGGTAAATGTCAATCGCCGTGAACCGGTGCAAGCCGGGCGCGATTTCAAGATCTTCAGGACGCTTCTAGGCCCTTTCGGCCTGGTGAGCGTCGGGCGGGCGGGGCTTTCGTCATGGGCCCTGGGTGTGCTGTCCCGGCACGTCTAGTGCGGGATACCGTCGATGATCTCCCGGGCGCCCTGCCGCAGCAGGGACACCGCGACCGATGTGCCGAGGGTGGCCGGGTCGAGGCGGCCCGCCCATTCATGGGCGTTCAGCCGGGTCTTGCCGTCGGGGGTGAACACGCACGCCCGCAGGGACAGTTCGCCGCCGTGGTCGACCCGCGCGTACCCGGCGATCGGGCTGTTGCAGTGCCCCTGGAGCACATGCAGGAACATGCGCTCCGCGGTGGCCTCCCGGTGGGTGTCCGGGTCGCCCAGTCCGCTGATCGCGTCGATCAGTTCGGCGTCGCCCTCGCGGCACTGCAGGGCGAGGATGCCCGCGCCGATCGGCGGCATCATCGTCTCCGGCGACAGCACCTCGCTGATCACGTCCCGCCGCCCGATCCGCTCCAGCCCGGCGACCGCCAGCAGCAGCGCGTCGGCCTCACCGGCCGCGAGTTTCTCCAGCCGACGGTTGTCGTTGCCGCGGAACGGCACGCACTGGAGGTGCGGGTGGCCTGCGGCCAGCTGGGCGACCCGGCGCACGGAGGA
Source organism: Streptomyces sp. NPDC004542 (assembly GCF_040610035.1). Classification (NCBI taxonomy): domain Bacteria; kingdom Bacillati; phylum Actinomycetota; class Actinomycetes; order Kitasatosporales; family Streptomycetaceae; genus Streptomyces; species Streptomyces sp. NPDC004542. The sequence goes on along the minus strand of NZ_JBEXLP010000093.1, from coordinate 18,495 downwards.
GGTGCCGATGCGGGTGCCCGGCGGAAGCTCGTCGAGGGTGAGTCCGCCGGGGTGGACGAGCGCGTCACGGATGTCGTCGCGCGCGAGGAACGCGGCGAACACCGTCCCGGCGGGCAGCGGCCGGTCGGCGGGCACGTCCTTGACGCAGTGCACGGCGAGATCCGCCTCGCCGGCCAGCAGGGCGGCGTCCACCTCCTTGGTGAACGCCCCCTTGCCCTCGACGTTCGACAGGTCGCCGAGCCATTTGTCCCCGGTCGTCTTCACCGGTACGACCTCGGTGCGCACCCCTGGATGAAGGGCGGTCAGCTCGGCGCGGACCCGCTCCACCTGGGCGAGTGCCATCGGTGAGTCGCGGGAGACGATACGGATGAGTTCCGGGACGGCCATGGGGACACGATAGTGGGTGGGCCGGCCCCCCGGGGCCGACGTACGGCCCGTGACCGCTGGGCTGTAGCGGAACTTTTCCTTCGCTGCAGCGCCGCGCCGTCGCGGAACGGCGTGGTGAGTGCCCGTCAGGCACAGCAGGCCGTCCGCGTCCAGGGCCGGGGGGGCGGTTCCGCGGGACCTCAGGCGGCCGGGTCGAAGGCGATGCCGGACGGTTCGGCCTTGGCCAGGTGCGAGGCGAAGCTGTCGTCCTTGAGGCCGAAGTGGGCGCTGCCGAAGTCGTACGCGCTCAACGTGTCGCGCAGGCCCGGCGGGTAGCCGTTCCAGCCGACCAACGGCGGGTACTGCCAGGTGTGCTTGTGGTTCTCCGGCGGCTCGTCGTTGCCGTTGGCCAGCCGGAAGCAATGGGTGCCGATGCCGTCCTTGTGGTAGACGATCTTCGGGTGCGTGCCCTCGAAACGGACCTCGGAGACCGCGTGCACGGTGAACGAGCCGTGGTTCGAGGTCGACACGTACTGCGCCTGGCCGTCGCGCACCCACACCACGACGTGCTCCCAGTCGTTGCGGTGCCCGCCGATGCTGCTGCCCGGCAGCGCCTGGTCCTTCTCGAAGTACAGGCCGTACATGTAGGCGCACCAGCCGTTGTTGCACTTGTAACGCGAGTAGCTGTTGGTGTTGTCCAGGTCGGAGGCGTCGCGACAGTTGCCGTTGAGCGCGCCCGTCGGCTTCAGACCGCCGTTGACCGTGCCGTCCGGGCCGATGGCGGGGGTCGGGTAGCAGCCGTCGGTGTCGTAGTCGAAGGCGGGCTGGAACGTCAGTTCCGCGGCCTCGGCGTTGACGGGCAGCGCCTGGGGCGGGGCGGCGAAGGCCACGGTGGGGAAGGCGACGACGAGGGCGGCGGCACCGGCCAGGCCGGCGAGCCATCTGCGGCGCTGGACGCGGAACGTACGGGACGACACTGGTTCCTCCAACGGGGGCTGGGGGCACGGCAGTTCAGCATCCACGCCCGCCCTTGCGTTGCCAAGGGGGCGGGTGCGCCCGCCTGCCGAAGCCGCGCTGCCGAAGCGGCGCGTGACAGTGGTGTGGCGTCGGCCGCTGTCAGAGCGTGTCGTCGGGCAGGTCCGCCGCCGACTCCTCCGGCGTGAGGTCCGGGCGCAGCCGCAGCCAGGACGGCTGGCGCAGCAGGCCCGCCCGGGTACGGGTGCTGTAGCTGACCTCGCCGACCAGCCGGGGCAGCACCCAGTGCGCGCCGGAGACCGGAGGCACGGGGTCGAAGGGGCACACGCCGGTCTCGGCGGCCCGCAGCAGCATGGCCAGTTCGGCCCGCTCGGCCTCGCTCCAGCCGGTGCCCACCCCGCCCACGTACCGGAGCCGGCCGGCGGCGCGCTGGCCGACCAGCACCGCGCCGGGCAGCCCGGTCAGCCGCCCCTTGCCGGGCAGCCAGCCGCCCACGACGACGTCCTCGCTGCGCATGTTGCGGATCTTGATCCAGGCGCGGGAGCGCACCCCGGGCTCGTACACCGAGTCCAGCCGTTTGCACACCAGGCCCTCGAGCCCGTGCTCCCGGGTCGCCCGCAGCGCCTCGGCGCCGTGCCCGACGACGGCGGCCGGCGTCGACCAGGACGCACCCGCCAGCCCGAGGTCCTCCAGCCGCGTCCGGCGCCGGACGTAGGGGAGGGCGAGCAAGGGGTCTCCCCGCATATGCATCACGTCGAACAGCACCAGGTGGACCGGCACCTGTGCCGCCCGGCGGGCCGCCCGGGCCGGCGCGTGGGCGAGGCCCATGCGGCTCTGCAGCAACTGGAAGTCGGCGCGCCCGTGCGGGTCGAGGGCGAGGACCTCGCCGTCCAGGACGGCGGAGGTGCCGCCGAGAGCGGGGCCGAGCGGCCGGAGTTCGGGGTAGGCGGCGGTGATGTCCTCGCCGGAGCGGTTGCGCAGCAGCAGACTGCCGTCGCCGGGCAGGTAGACCACCACGCGCTGGCCGTCCTGTTTGGTCTCGTAGGCCCACCGGGCGTCCTGCGCGGCGGGCGGCAGCGGGCCGGGCGTGGCGAGCATCGGCGGGATCAGCGGCAGCGTCACGGCGGTCACGGCTGAAGGTGTCGACCGCGCCCGGCCGGCTCACGCGCCTTTCCCGGCCGGTTCCCCTGAACGGCCGGTGCCGTGCGGTGGCGCCGGCCGGGCCCGTGCCGTTCCCCCAGCCCGCCTCGGCCGCCGCGGCCGGGGACGTGGCGGCCACCGGGGCGGATTCCGCGTCCTCGAAAGCGGTGCCGGGGCAGGAAGGAGGCGAGGGCGAAGGCGACGACGCCGGGCCCGGCCGCCCGCGCCCACCGGTACCCGGCAGGAACTGCTCACCACCGGCTGACCCCGCCGTACGCGCCCCGGCGCCGTGCTCACGACCGGGGCGCGGCACCGCGCGTTCACCCCCGGCCCGCCGGGGCGGCACCGGCCGCCGTGGGCGGGAACGCGAGCACCGCGACCGTGGCCGGCGGGCCGCTCCGCAGGGTGCGTCGGATCATGGAAACCTCCGGCTGCCGTTCTCGTGACCACGAGGCGTGGTCACGACAGCCGGCGTTTTTGCGACGGATCGTCACCGTGCCGTCCCCGCTTCCCGCGGGACACCGGGGACGCCCCCGGGAACGCGGCTCCTCGGAGCCTGCCGCGGGCTCGGCCCGTCGGACCCGGAGCGGTGTCCTCCCCTGTGTCTACCGGGGAGTAATATCCGGGTCCAGGCCATCACGAGGAGGAACCGTGCCACGGTCCGAACGCTCGCCCCTGCTGCTCGCCGGTCTGCTGGCCGCCGCGGGCCTCGCCCACTTCGCCGCACCACGCCCGTTCGACGCGACGATCCCGCGGGCCCTGCCGGGCTCGCCCCGGGCGTGGACGTACGCCAGCGGGGCCGTGGAGCTGGCGCTCGCCGCCGGCCTGGCACTGCCGCGCACGCGGCCCGCGGCCGCGAAGGCCGCCGCGGCCTTCTTCGTCGGCGTGTTCCCCGCCAACGTGCGGATGGCCGTCGACTGGCGGCACCGGTCCGCGCCGCTCAGGACCGCCGCCCTCGCCCGGCTGCCGCTCCAGCTGCCGCTGGTGCTGTGGGCCCGCGGGATCGCGCGCGGAGCGGAGGGCCGGGCATGAGCGAGCGCGTCGACGTCGGCGACAAGGCCGCCGACTTCGAACTGCCGGACGAGACGGGCACGCCGCGACGGCTGTCGGAGCTGCTCGCCGACGGGCCCGTGGTGCTGTTCTTCTACCCCGCCGCCCTGACCAAGGGCTGCACCGCCGAGGCCTGCCACTTCCGTGACCTCGCCGCCGAGTTCGCCGCGGTCGGCGCGCGGGCCGTGGGCGTCAGCGGCGACCCGGTCGAACGCCAGCAGGAGTTCGCCGGACGGCACACCCTCGGCATGCCCCTGCTGTCCGACGCGGACGGCACGGTCCGTGAGCGGTTCGGCGTCAGGCGCGGTTTCTCCATGGCGCCCACCAAACGGGTCACCTTCGTCATCGCCGAGGACCGCACGGTCCTGGAGGTCGTGCGCAGCGAACTGCGCATGAACACGCACGCCGACCGCGCCCTCGCCGCCCTGCGCGCGTCCCGGGGGTGAGGCACGGCACATGTGCGCTTGATGCGGTGGGGCGAAGGGATCATCCTGGGGCATATGGAGCATGTCGCGGCTGCGGCGACCCTTGACACCCTGGGTGTGGTCACCGGGTGGAGCGAAGGCGCGCGGCTGCTCACCGGCCACTCGGCCGAGGAGGTCGTGGGCCGGCCGGCGGCCGCACTCCTCGCCGAGGACCCGCCGCCCGCCGCCGTCGCCGCCCGCACCGGCACCGTCGCGCTGCGCCACCGCGACGGCCACCGCGTCGAGCTCACCCTGACGGCGTACCCGGTGCTCGGCCCCGACGCCCGGCCGGCCGGGTTCGTCGTCACCGCCCGGCCGCCCGGGGGCGGCGAGCCCACCCTCGCGGGCCGGGCCTTCCAGCAGGCGTCGATGCCGATGTCGGTCTTCGACAGCCGGCAGCACTACCTCCGCATGAACGGCATGGCCTGCCAGGTGATGGGCGTGTCCGAGGAAGCGCTGCTCGGCCGGTACTTCCCCGACACCGTGGAGGACGCCGAGCACAACCGTGGCCTCCTGCGCCATCTGCGCCAGGTCGCCGAGACGGGCCGGCCGGTCCGCTACGAGACCTTCGCCGGCGCCCCCGCCCTGAACCGGGAGCAGGCCCGGAGCATCGAGATGTGGCCCGTGCGTGACCCCTCGGGCCGGCTGACCGGGGTCGCCCTGGCGTCCCTGGACAACACCGAGCAGCACTGGGCGCGGCGGCGGCTGGCCCTGCTGAACGAGGCCGCGACCGCGATCGGCACCACCCTGGACGTCGTGCGCACCGCCGAGGAGCTGGTGGAGCTCCTCGTACCGCTGTACGCCGACTTCGCCAGCGTCGACCTGCTCGACTGGGTACTCGGCGCCGACGAGCCGCCGATGATCCCGGCGGGCGACGTGGTGCTGCGCCGGGTCGCCCACGGCTCCGTCAGCGACGGCACCCCGGAGGCCGTCCTGCGGCTGGGCGAGGCGGACGTGTACACGGAGTCCACCCCGCCCGCGCGGGCACTGCACGAAGGGCGGCCCGTGCTCGGCCAGGCCGGTGAGCCGGGCTTCCTCCGCTGGGTCGAGGAGCGGAACTCCCGGGCTCCCGCCGGCCGCCGGTACCGGCGGGGCGTCCACTCCATGATCGCCATGCCGCTGCGGGCCCGGGGCACCACCCTCGGCGTGGCGGTGGGCGTACGGATGGGCCACCCCGAGGACTACGGCCCCGACGACGCGGTGTTCGCCGAGGAACTCGCCAGCCGGGCCGCCGTCTGCATCGACAACGCCCGCCGCTTCGCCCGTGAACGCACCACGGCGCTCGCCCTGCAGCACAGTCTCCTGCCCAGCGGACTGCCCGGGCAGGCGGCGGTCGACGTGGCCCACCGTTATCTGCCGAGCGGGTCGCTGGCCGGCATCGGCGGCGACTGGTTCGACGTGATCCCCCTCTCCGGCAGCCGGGTGGGCCTGGTCGTCGGTGACGTGGTCGGGCACGGTATCCGGTCGTCCGCGACCATGGGCCGCCTGCGCACCGCTGTACGGACGCTGGCGGACGTGGACCTGCCACCGGACGAGCTGCTCACCCACCTGGACGACCTGGTCACCCACCTGGCCGCCGACGGCAGCGGCGAGGAGAGCGCCGAGCTGGGTGCCACCTGCCTGTACGCCGTCTACGACCCCGTCTCGCGCCGGCTCACCCTGGCCGCCGCCGGCCATCCTCCCCCGGCTCTCGTCCTGCCCGGCTCCGCCGTCGAGCTCGTCCGGATGACCGCCGGACCGCCGCTCGGCGTCGGAGGGCTGCCCTTCGAGGCGAGGGAACTCCAGCTGCCCGAGGGCTCGGTCCTCGCCCTGTACACCGACGGCCTCGTCGAGGGCCGCGACCGTGACGTCGACCGGGCGACCGAGGAGCTGTGCCGCGCGCTGACCGTCCCCGCCGACTCGCTCGAGGCGCTCGGCGACAACGTGCTCAAGGCCGTCCTGCCCGAGCAGCCCGGCGACGACGTGGCCCTGCTCCTGGCCCGCACCCGTGCGCTCGGCGCCGACCGGGTCGCCACCTGGAGCGTCCGGCCGGACCCCGCCGAGGTGGCCGCCACCCGCCAGGCGGCCACCGCGCAGCTGGCCGCCTGGGAACTGGACGAGGCGGCCTTCATCACCGAACTCGTCGTCAGCGAACTGGTCACCAACGCGATCCGCTACGGCGTACCGCCCATCCAGCTGCGGCTGATCCGCGACCGCGCCCTCATCTGCGAGGTGTCCGACGGCAGTTCCACCTCACCGCACCTGCGCCGCGCGCACGCCTACGACGAGGGCGGCCGCGGGCTGCTGCTGGTCGCCCAGCTCACCCAGCGCTGGGGCAGTCGCCAGACGACCGGCGGGAAGACGATCTGGGCCGAACAGCCGCTGCCGGCCCGGGCGCCGGGAACGGACCGGCCGGCGGAGACGGACTGATCACCGAGGCGGACCGGTCACCGAGACGGACCGGTCACTGGAACGGGCAGCCCGGGTTCGCCGCGTCCTCGGAGAAGGGGGCGCCGTGCGGCAGCACGTAGAGCACGTCGAGCACGAGCGTCGTGTCCCCCAGGTTGCGGCCGATGTGCACGTGGTCCGGGCCGGGCGGTTCCCGCAGGGCGCTGCCCGTCCGGTACACGCCGTCCGAGGCGCAGCCGGAGTCGAAGTGGCTGAGGGTGCCCTGCTCGACGAACCCGTACAGCGGGCCGTCGTGGTAGTGCCAGCCGGTGCTCTGGCCGGGCGGGACCGTTATCTCCCGCAGGGTGTAGTCGGTGCCGTCCACGGTGGTCTGGCTGATGGTCCGGGCGGTCACCCCGGGCCCCGCCGTGGTGGCCCCGGCGGGGCCGCAGACCAGAAGGGCGGCGGCGGTCACCGCGCCGGTGACGGCGGTGCGGAGTACGGTGCGCATGCGGGAGCCTCCGGGAACGCGAGCGGATACCGTCGTGAACATAGAGGCACGGCAGGGCTGTTGGGGGCGGAACCAGGTGATCCGGACGTCGGTCGCCGAGCGCCGCGAGCGTCGGGTGCGCGGCACGACGCGGGTCACGCCCCGCCGTCGTCCGCCGCGACCTGGGCGAGCGTGCGTCCGGTGCGCACGGAGCGGGCCCGGCGGGGATCCGGGGTGCCGTGCCCCGCGCCACGTGCCGGCCCCTTCTTCACCAGCAGCCAGTCCTGGTCCTCGGCGTCGCCGGAGCGGAACCGGGTCAGGGCGTACTCGCCGTGCAGCTTGGTGCCGTGCAGCCGGAAGGTGGCGTGCCCCCGCTCCAGCGACTTTGCGAAGTCGACGGGCCGCCCCCGGCGGTCGTGGCTGAGCGGCTCGTACGTCCCGTGGTCCCAGACGATCACCGTGCCGCCGCCGTACTCGCCCTGAGGGATCACGCCCTCGAAGTCCTCGTACTCCAGCGGATGATCCTCCGTGGGCACCGCGAGCCGCTTGTCGTGCGGGTCGGTGGACGGTCCCCGGGGAATCGACCAGGACCTCAGCACCTCGCCGACCTGCAACCGGAAGTCGAAGTGCATCCGGCGCGCGTCGTGGATCTGTACGACGAACCGGGGCTTCGCCGCCGAGGACGCCGTCCTCCCCGACGGCTCGCGGGTGCGCTCGACGTCCCGCTTGCCGCGGTACTCCCGCAGCCGGTCGTCCGTACCCATGCCGCGACTCCCTTCTGCCGACCGTACGCCGTCCCGAGGGCTCCGGGACCCGGGTACCCCGGCGCGTGCGCCCCCAACGACCCCCCCGGCCTGCGGGAGTGACAGGGACAGTCACCCGGCCGGGGCCGCCCCGTACGGTGGAGGCGTGAACGCCCATCGAAGGAGGCGAGGGTCTCCTCGCAGCCGTGGTGGCGGCCGGGCAGCCTCGTCGTCACGACGATCTCCTTCCCGGGGACGCCACTGTCCGCGATGCCCCGGCCGACCCCCGCCTCGTTGCGGTAGTTCGCCGCGGTGTCGACGAGTCGGTGACCCGCCCGGAGGGCGTCGCGCACGGCCCGCTCGGCCTGCGGGTCGTCCATCGGCCAGGTGCCCAGGCCGATCCCGGGCAACGCCGTGCCGTCGTCGAGGGTGTGTGCCGGAATACTGGTCACGGTGGGGCCTCCCGTCGGCTGTGCCGTTCCTCCAGCGTCACGGACGGGACGGGTGTCGATCGACCGGGGCCCCCGGGACGGCATCGGGGACGACCATCGGAGCGCGCATGACGGCGGACAGGGGCACGGCGGACCGGACGGAGACGGCTCGGGTGGCGGGGGTCGAGGTCAGGCCGGTCGCCGGGCACATCGGCGCCGAGGTCACCGGCGTCGACCTGGCCGGTGAGCTCGACGACGGCGTGGTCGCCCTGATCAGGCAGGCCGTGCTGCGCTGGAAGGTGGTGTTCTTCCGCGGACAGCGGCTGGACCACGCCGGCCATGTCGCCTTCGCCCGCCGGTTCGGGGAGCCGGTGGTCCTCGGGCGGCGCGGGAGCGCCTCGCCGTCCGCCTTCCCGGAGGTGGAGACCACCGCCGACCGGCTGGAGCTGGGCGGGCGCTTCGGCATGGACCACGACGAGTGGCTCCAGCGGCGCCGGCACACCCTGCTGCGCGGCTGGCACTGCGACCACGGAGCCCGGATCGACCCGCCCGCCGCGACCGTCCTGCGCGCCGAGACCGTCCCGCCGTACGGCGGCGACACCACCTGGTCGAACCTGGCCGCCGCCTACGCGGGACTGTCCGCGCCCGTGCGGGCCTTCGTCGACGGGCTGCGGGCCGAGCACCGGCTCGGCGTCGGCTACCAGCCGCGCCCCGGCGACGACGCGTACGTCCGGCACCTCCTCGACCATCAGGTGGCCTCCGTGCACCCGCTGGTCCGCGTCCACCCGGAGACGGGGGAGCGGGTGCTGTTCGTCAACGGCTACTACCTCGAGCAGATCACGGACGTCTCCCGGCCGGAGAGCGCCGCCCTGCTCCAGATGCTCCTGGAACAGGCGGTCCGGCCCGAGTACACCGTCCGGTTCCGCTGGGAGGCCGGCAGCGTCGCCTTCTGGGACAACCGGGCCACCATCCACCTGGCCCCCGCTGACAACGCCCGGCTCGGCTTCCCGCGGATCATGCACCGGGTGATGCTGGCGGGCGACGTGCCGGTGGGCGTGGACGGCACACCGTCCGAGCCGGTCACCGGCACCGAGGCGGGCCGCTGGTGAGTCAGACGGCGGGCCGCCGGCCCAGCGCCGGGCCGAGCCGCTCGGCCATGTCGGTGAGGATCTGTGCATAGTCCTCGTGCCCGAAGGTGAACGGCAGCGCGAACGCGACCTCGTCCACCTCCCGGAACGCGGCGTGCGCGTGCAGCCGTTCGGCGATCTCCGCCGAGGTGCCGACCAGATCCGGCGCGAACAGCAGCCGCGCCGGGCCCTGCGGGGCGGCGGTCCGGGGCAGGCGCCCGGCGGCGTACTCCGCGTACTTGGCGCGCTGCCCGGGCGTGGCGGAGTCGGTGGGGATGACGACGAGGCCCTGGGAGACGCGGGCCGCCTCGCCGTCGGGGTGGTGGGCGCGGAACTCACGGATGTGGGACAGCTGGATCTCCGCGAAGTCCGCGGGACCGTCCGGATCCTCCGCCTTCACCACGCTGCTGGTCAGGAAGTTCATGCCGTGCTCACCCGCCCAGCGGGCCGAGCCGAGGCTCCCGCCGCCGTACCACATGCGGCGGCCGAGCCCGGGGGAGTGCGGCTGCACCACGTCCGAGAACACCTCGAAGCCCTCTGCTCCGCTGAAGTCGGTGGCCGGCTTGCCCCGCACGAGGTCCAGCAGCCGCCGCACCCGCTCGTGACCGAAGTCCTCGGCGTCGGCCGTGTCCGGGTACAGGGCCTCCTTCACCTGGTCGTAGTGCATGGGCGGACCCACGCTGACCCCCGGGTTGAGGCGGCCGCCGGAGAGGATGTCGACGGTCGCCAGGTCCTCCGCGAGGCGCAGCGGGTTCTCCCAGCCCAGCGGGGTGACCGCGGTGCCGAGCTCGATGCGGCGGGTGCGCTGCGAGGCCGCCGCCAGGACCGCGACGGGGGAGGAGATGCCGTACTGCAGGTGGCGGTGGCGCACCCAGGCGCTGTCGAAGCCCAGCCGTTCGCCCAGCTCGATGATCTCCAGCGTGGACTCGTGGCCCCGGCGCGGGTCGGCCGCGTCGAACAGGCCGATCGTGAGGAAGCCCAGCTTGCGCAGCGGGCGTGCGGCGGACGGCATGGGCTTCCTCCGGCTCGTACGTCGGTTCCGAGCCGATTGTCGCAGGCGAGTGTTGCGGGCGTGTGATCAGATCAGCGGGATGAGGACCTCGTCCTCGACCGGCGGCGCGACTTCCTGGGCCCGGTTGCCGGTCGCGGCGAAGCAGCGCAGCCGGATCGCCTCCGGGGTGACGTCCAGCCGCAGGAACGACTTGAAGAACGGCGGGCTGTAGGTGGCCGAGCCCGGTGAGAACAGCTGGGTGTAGATCTTCCGCACCGGCAGCCGGAACCGGGACTTCCGCTCGGGGCGGCGTCCGGCGCCCAGCAGGCTCGCGACCAGCCGCACGCGGCGGGTGAGGCGCACCGGTGTGCCCGGGGAACGGGTGGGCGCGATGCCCAGGCGCTCGGCGACGACGGCGGTCGCCTCGGCCTCGGTGAGGGTGAAGAAGCGGCGCAGCCGCAGGCGACGGCCGTACAGCCTGCTGTAGAAGGCCAGGGAGTCACCGCGCAGCGGATAGCAGCGGAAGTCCCGCTCGGTGACGCCCGCGACGGAGATCCGGGGAATGGTGTGCGTGGCGTGCATGAAGGCGCCGCCACCGCCCGAGACCACGTACTGGACGGTGCGGCCGTCCACGTCGACCGGGTACCGCTGGTAGTTGTGGATGTCGCCGCCGATCGCCGCCACGTAGTGGTGGGCGGGGTCGCGGACGATGTCGTCGACGGAGCCGCCGCCCTCGATGGCGCAGGGGTGGTGCTCGCCGTCCACGTACAGGGGCGAGCCGGTGACGAGGATCTTGGGACGCGGCCCCCGCGACACCTCGCGCAGCCACGCTCCCTGTTCGGCGTCGACGGTGCCCAGCAGCCCGGTGTCGATGCCCACGATCCGCACCGGCCCCGCGTCGATCGCCCAGTACGGCCCCGGCTGGACCGCTCGCTGCTCCGGTGCCGACCGCAGCGTCCGTGCGGCGGCCAGACGTCGCTCGTCCGCCGGGCGGGGCCTGTGCCACAGCAGGGAGCGCCACCAGGCACGGCTGAGGGGGCGGGGCGCCGGCCCGGGCCCGAGGGGCGGGGTGTCGTCGCAGAAGACGCGCATGAAGGCGCCGAGGTCCTCGTACCAGTCGTGGTTGCCGGGTATCGCGTAGACCGGAGCCCGGTAGTCCTGGTAGGGGCGGAAGAACTTGGTGCCGTAGTCGTCGGCGCTGCCGACCGGGTAGATCACGTCGCTGGCGATGACGGCGAAGGCCGTGTCCTGACCCGTCTTCAGGAAGCCCGGCACGACGGCGTACTGGGAGGCGTCGCCCTCCCCGGTGTCACCGATGACCATGAAGGAGAACCGGTCGCCGTCCTCGCGCCGGATCACCTTGTCGGCCCGGGCCCCCGCGGCGGCCCGCTGCGCCACCCAACGGCCGCGGGTACGGCCCGTCGGGTCGCCGAACAGGGACGCCAGTACGCCGTTGCGCGCGGCCCACAGCATTCTCGGGTCGAGCCATGAGAGCTTGTGGACATGGTCCGGCATCAGCCGCCGGTAGTCGCCGGCTTCGGCGGCGCCCCAGCCGGCGCCTTCCGCGGTATCGCGCGAGGAGTCAGACACGCGGTGAACCGTAACAACGCCTCGCCCCGGGCTCGTTGGCGGGTCATGGCCGGGCGGTGCTGACTCCCGGGTAGGGAAAACCCTTGATTAGCCCGGGCGCTGATGACATGTGCCAGTCAAGAGTGTCATCCTCCGTCAGCACGCAGAACCTCCCCTCCCTCTCCACGTATCACGGTCCCGCACAGCTCAGCTCTTCCCGGGCAGCACACCCGTCTGTCCGGTCTGTTCACCGGCCGCGACCCGGCGGCCGCAGCAGGAGGAGTACGAGTGAGACGCCATCCCCACACCCGGGCCGCAGTCGGAACCGCCCTGGTCTCCACCGTGGCCTTCCTGGCCGTCGGCCTCCAGTCGGTGCCGGCCGCCGCCAAGCCCGCCACCCCCCATCCCAGTCCCCTGCGCACCGGCGGGCTCGAGGCCGCGCTGACCCCGGCGCAGCACAGCGCGCTGGTCGAGTCCGCCGGCCGGAAGACCTCCGCGACCGCCCGCACCCTCGGCCTCGGCGCCAAGGAGAAGCTGATCGTCAAGGATGTCGTCAAGGACAACGACGGCACCGTGCACACCCGTTACGAGCGCACCTACGACGGCCTCCCGGTCCTCGGCGGCGACCTCGTCGTGCACACCCCGCCGGCCTCCCTGGCCGCGGGCACGGTGAGCACCACCTTCAACAACAAGCGCACGATCAAGGTCGCCTCCACCGCGGCGGCCTTCACCAAGTCGGCCGCCCGGGCGAAGGCGCTGAAGACCGCCAAGGCCCTGCACGCCCACAAGCCCACCGCCGGCAGCGCCCGCAAGGTGATCTGGGCCGGCGCCGGCACCCCCAGGCTCGCCTGGGAGACGGTGATCAGCGGCTTGCAGGACGACGGCACGCCCAGCCGGCTGCACGTCATCACCGATGCCACCACCGGCGAGGAGCTCCAGCGCTACGAGGCGATCGAGACCGGCACCGGCAACACCCAGTACAGCGGCTCGGTCTCGCTGAGCACCACGCTGTCCGGTTCGACGTACCAGCTGTACGACACCACGCGCGGCGGCCACAAGACGTACAGCCTCAACAACGGCACGTCCGGCACCGGCACCCTGATGACCGACTCCGACGACATCTGGGGCACCGGATCCGGCTCCAACACCCAGACCGCCGGCGCGGACGCGGCCTACGGCGCCCAGGAGACCTGGGACTTCTACAAGAACACCTTCGGCCGCAGCGGCATCAAGAACAACGGCGTCGCGGCCTACTCCCGCGTCCACTACAGCAGCGGCTACGTGAACGCCTTCTGGGACGACAGCTGCTTCTGCATGACCTACGGCGACGGTTCCGGCAACACCCACGCCCTGACCTCGCTGGACGTGGCCGGCCACGAGATGAGCCACGGCGTCACCTCCAACACCGCGGGCCTGAACTACACCGGGGAGTCCGGCGGCCTGAACGAGGCGACCTCCGACATCTTCGGCACGGCGGGCGTCGAGTTCTACGCGAACAACTCCTCCGACGTCGGTGACTACCTCGTCGGCGAGAAGATCGACATCAACGGCGACGGCTCGCCGCTGCGCTACATGGACAAGCCGAGCAAGGACGGCGGGTCCGCGGACAGCTGGTACTCGGGCGTCGGCAACCTGGACGTGCACTACTCCTCGGGCCCCGCGAACCACATGTTCTACCTGCTGTCCGAGGGCAGCGGCAGCAAGACCATCAACGGCGTCACCTACAACAGCCCCACCTCGGACGGCGTCGCCGTCACCGGCATCGGCCGGGCCGCGGCCCTGCAGATCTGGTACAAGGCGCTGACGACGTACATGACGTCGAGCACCAACTACGCGGGCGCCCGCACCGCCGCCCTGAACGCGGCCGCCGCGCTGTACGGCACCAACTCCACCCAGTACGCCGGAGTGGGCAACGCCTTCGCCGGCATCAACGTCGGCAGCCACATCACCCCGCCCAGCAGCGGCGTCACGGTGACCAACCCGGGCAGCCAGTCCGCCACGGTCGGCACCGCGGTGAGCCTGCAGATCTCGGCGAGCAGCACCAACAGCGGCTCCCTGACGTACGCCGCGACCGGACTGCCCACCGGCCTGTCGATCAACAGCTCGACCGGCGTCGTCTCCGGGACACCCAGCGCGGCGGGCACCTACAGCACCACCGTCACCGTGACCGACTCCACCGGCGCGACCGGCACGGCCTCCTTCACCTGGACGGTCAGCTCCAGCGGCGGCGGTGGCGGCTGCACCTCAACCCAGCTCCTCGGCAACCAGGGCTTCGAGTCGGGCAACACGACCTGGACCGCGTCCAGCGGGGTCATCACCAACAGCAGCAGCCAGGCGGCCCACGGCGGCTCCTACTACGCCTGGCTCGACGGCTACGCCTCGACCCACACCGACACGCTGTCCCAGTCGGTGACCATCCCGAGCGGCTGCAAGGCGACGCTCACCTTCTACCTGCACATCGACTCCGCGGAGACCTCCAGCAGCACGGCCTACGACAAGCTGACGGTCACCGCCGGATCGACCACCCTGGCCACGTACTCGAACCTCGACAAGGCCTCCGGATACACCCAGAAGAGCTTCGACCTGTCCTCCTTCGCGGGCTCGACGGTCACCCTGAAGTTCACCGGGGCCGAGGACTCCTCGCTCCAGACCAGCTTCGTCGTGGACGACACCGCCCTGACGACCGGCTGACCCCTGCCGACCCCGTGTCCCGCATGCGGAAGCCGTCCGCGTGCGGGACACGCGCGTGCCGGTCCGGCGGATCCGGCGCCCGTCCCCCGGGCAGCGCGGACGGATTCAGAAGGTGCGGTCCAGCAGACCGAGCAGCGCGGCCCAGTGCCGCTCGTCGGCCCCCCGGTCGTACGCCGCCGTGTCGGCCTGCGTGTACCCGTGCCGGGCACCCGGGTAGACCTCGCAGCGGTGCCGGACCCCCGCCGCGGTGAGCGCCTCCTCGAACGCCTTGATCTGCTCCTCGGGCAGCGACGGGTCCTGGTCGGCGTGGCCGAAGTACACCTCGCCGGTGATGTGTCGGGCCGCCAGGTGAGGGCTGTCGGGACCGTCGGTGACGAGCTGTCCGCCGTGGAACCCGGCCACGGCGGCCACCCGGTCGGGGTGCGCCCCCGCGGTGAACAGGGCCAGCCGGGCGCCCATGCAGTAGCCGGTGACGGCGACCGGCCCGTCCGCGGCCAGGGGGCTGCCGGCCAGCCAGCGCAGATAGGCGTCCGCGTCCCGCTCGGCGAGATCGGGCGTCACCGACATGATCAGCGGGCCGATCCGCTCCCAGATCTGCGGGCGTGCCGCGGGGTCGATGTACTCCGGCAGGTCCACGACCGGGGCGCGCCCGTGGCGGTAGAACACATGGGGCACCAGGACCGTGTAACCGGCCCCGGCGAGCCGGTCGGCCATGGACCTCAGGTGCGGGCGCAGCCCGAAGGCATCCATGTAGAGCAGGACGGCCGGGTGCGGACGGCCGTCGCCGGGACGGGAGAGGTAGGCGTCGGCGGTGCCGTCCCCGGTCGGTACGTCCACGGCGGTGCCCTGTACGGCGGTCATGGTGAGAGTGCCTCCCTGCGCAGTGGTCACCGGGGACGGCCAGCCTCCCCGGCACGGCGTGCACGGCCATGCTGCCACGCAAGATCCCCGCACCCGTGCGGGCCCCTGCCCGGACCCGGGATCACTCGAAGCGCGACGTGTCGCCCGCTCCCCGCCGGACGATCTCCGCCTCCCCGCCGGAGAAGTCGACGACCGTGGTCGGCTCGGTGCCGCAGTCACCGGAGTCGATCACCGCGTCCACCACGTGGTCGAGGCGGTCCTTGATCTCCCAGCCCTGGGTCATCGGCTCCTCCTCGTCGGGCAGGAGCAGCGTGCTGGACAGCAGCGGCTCGCCGAGCTCGGCCAGCAGCGCCTGGGTGACCACATGGTCGGGGATGCGCACGCCGACGGTCTTCTTCTTGGGGTGCAGCAGCTTGCGCGGCACCTCCCTGGTCGCCGGGAGGATGAAGGTGTAACTGCCGGGGGTCGACGCCTTCACCGCCCGGAACACGTCGTTGTCCACCCGCACGAACTGGCCGAGCTGCGCGAAGTCCCGGCACATCAGCGTGAAGTGGTGGCGGTCGTCCAGACGGCGGATGGACCGGATCCGGTCGATGCCGTCCCGGCTGCCCAGCTGGCAGCCCAGCGCGTAGCAGGAGTCGGTGGGGTATGCGATCAGCGCCCCCGACCGGACCGCGTCGGCGACCTGGGCGATGCTGCGCGGTTGCGGGTTCTCGGGGTGCACGTCGAAGTACTTCGCCATCCGCCGAGCTTATGCCGACCCTGGGCCGGCGCCGCGCACGTGCCCCGCGAACGGCTCCGGCCCAGGGCCCGGCCGCTGTCCGCGCACCAGCGTCGGCGCGCGGCTCTCCGGCCGCGTGCGCGCCGGTGGTCCGGCCGCCCGCCGCATGACGAACGGCCCGCACCCGGCGGTGACCGGCACCGAACCGGAAGACCGCGCGAACCGGGCAGGGACCCGCAGGTGTAGGCGGCGCCTCGCGGGGCATCCGGGCAACGGAGCGCCCGGCGGACTTCCCCCGGCCCCGGGCAGCGCGTCTCCGCCGGCGGCCTCACCCCTCCGTGTCCGCCGGCGGAGACGCTTTCCGACGCCGCCGGAGCGGAACGGAGCTCCGCGGGTCCCGGCCCGCGCGTGAGGTACGTTTCCCCTCCGGATGCCGAAGTCGAGGCGAGCGACGAGGGGAGAGGTCCGAGGTGGCTGGCCGAGCGGACGGGGGACCGCGGACCCCGGTGCCGTACCGCGGCACATGGGCCGAAGAACTCCTCGACCAACTGCGTCCCACGGCCCGTGATCCCCGCCGGCTCGTCGCCTGGCTCGCCCGCACCGTGGACGCGGCCGTCTGTCTGCGGGGCGGGGACGGCACCCTGCTCGCCGGCGAGCCGATCACCCTCGACGACACGCTCGTCGCGGACGTCGTCACCGGCCGGATCTCCGCCGCCGCGGTGCAGGACGCCGGCCGGCACCTCCGTCTGGTCGCGGTCCGCCACCCCGGGCGGCCCCAGCCGCGCGACGTGTCGACGGGCGTCCTGGCCGTGGCCCGCAGGGACCCCTTCGACCGGGACGCCGCCGAGATCGTCACCCACACCGCCGGAGTCGTCGAACTGCTGCTCAGGGAGCGGGCGTTGACGGCCGCGGGGCAGCGGCTGCGGCGGGCGACCGCCGACCTGCGGCTGGCCATCAT
This sequence comes from Streptomyces sp. NPDC004542, assembly GCF_040610035.1. NCBI lineage: Bacteria > Bacillati > Actinomycetota > Actinomycetes > Kitasatosporales > Streptomycetaceae > Streptomyces > Streptomyces sp. NPDC004542. The sequence goes on along the minus strand of NZ_JBEXLP010000093.1, from coordinate 1,551 downwards.
GCAACTGCTGATGGTGGAGGACACCGTCGCCGCCCGCCGCGTCGCCGCCGGACTCTGGCCGGGTCTGCTCGACACCGACACCGCCCTCGTGTACGTCGTCGAAAGCTCCCCCGAGGAACGGGACCGGCTCGCCGAGGAGTGCCTGGACCTGACCGACGGTCAGGCCCTCGTCGTCCGCTGCCCGGCGATGGACGGGCACGTCATCGTCCTCAGCCCCGAGCCCACCGCCCAGGACGGGCTGCGCACCCTCGTCCGCGAACGCCCGGCCGCCTACCTCGGCGGCAGCCTCCGGCAGAGCCTCGCGCAGACGGCCAGCGCCTACGGCCAGGCGATCAGTGCCCTCGCCGTGGCCCGCTTCAGCCCCGACCACACGGCGGTCTACGCCGAACGCACCCACCCCGAGCGGCTGATGGCCCCGGCGGCGCTGCAGGCCTGGTCCGCCGACGTGCTGCGCCCCCTCGACACCCTGCCCCACCACACCCGGGCCGAACTGCTCGCCACCACCCGGCTGGGCCTGCAGTTCACGGCCGTGAACGCGGCCAAGGTGCTCGGCGTCAGCCGCAACACCGTGCGGGCCCGCATGGACCGCGTCGAGTCCCTGCTGGGCACCGACTTCTCCGACCTCACCGTCCGTGCCCTCGCCCACCTCGCGCTGAACACCCAGGCCGGCGACGCGCACGCGCCCGTCGACGGGGCGGCCCCCGGGGCGCCCGCCGTGCGGGTCGACGCCCTGCTCACCGGCCCCGCGCTGCGCACCTGGGCACACGACCTCCTCGGCCGCCTGGACCAGGACGGCCGGGACCTGCGCGGCACCCTGCGCGCCTGGATCGCCGCAGGCGGCAACGCCGAACGCGCGGCCCAGGCCCTCGGTGTGCACGCGCAGACCGTGCGCGAGCACGTCCGCGGCGCCGAGCCCGTCCTCGAGCACCGTCTCCTGGCCGGCGGCACCGACCTCTACGAGGTCGTCCTCGCCCATCTGGCCGCCGGGGACCTGGCCGCCCCCGCGCTGGGCCGGGCGAATCGGGGCCCTTCGGACGCACCTGTGCACGAGTGAGCCCTCCGCGTGCCCCGTCGGGCATCGGCGCGGTACCCAACGGCCCAGCTCACACGTACCTTCGGCAGTCCCGGGGGCGCGACCGGAACGGGGGACCGGTCGGGCCCCGGGCCCCATCCCCGCGGGATGACCGGCACCTCCTGCCCGCCGGACTCGATGGACGATCGGCACCTGCCGCAGCCCGCCGTCCCCGTCGCCCGGTCGCAGGCCCTAAAAGCGCTCGAACAGCGCGATCAGCCCGCCCGGCACGGTACGGATCCGCCGCTGCGTGAACGCCGCGCGCTCCGGACCCCGGTCGGCGGTTTCCACGAGGTTCGTGTCCAGTCACCCGCCGTCCTCCCGCGTCCCCTCGGCCACCCGAACAGCTCGCAGGAGAACCGCAGCGGCAGCGGACGCGCGAGCCCCGCCCGCGGCCCGACGACCCGGCCGTCGCCCCGGCCCTCTGTGATGTTGGTCTCGACGCCGGGGACGTGGAACTGGCCGAGCGGCACGAGGCC
>NZ_JBEXLP010000092.1:0-27846 GCF_040610035.1 Streptomyces sp. NPDC004542 | reverse complement strand
GGGAGAGTAGGACACCGCCGAACAATTCTTGGGAAAACCCCCGCACTTCACGGTGCGGGGGTTTTCTGCGTTTCCGGCCCTTTGAGGAACGAGCCTTTTCGAGGCCGGCAGGGCCCCGCTCGGGTCAGAGCCGCCCTGCCGCCTTCAGGGCCAAATACGCATCGGCCAGCGCTGGAGCGAGTTCGTCCGGGGTCGCGTCCACCACGGTCACACCGTGGCGGCGGAGCTGCTCGGCGGTCCGATGCCTCTCGGCCTGCGCCCGCGCGGCGGCCGCTGCCTCGTACACCGACTCGGTGCTGCCTCGCGCTGTCGCCATGCGCGCGATGTGCGGGTCCGCCACGGATGCCAGCAGGACGGTGTGTCGCTGGGTGAGCTGCGGAAGGACAGGCAGCAGGCCCTGCTCGACCGGTGCCGCGTCGAGGGTGGTGAGGAGGACGATCAGGGAGCGGCGCGGTGCTGTCCGCAGTGCCGTGGCCGTCAGGCCCCGGGCATCGGTCTCGACGAGTTCGGGTTCGAGCGTCGCCATCGCGGCGACGACGGACGGCAGCACGTCGCGCGCCGTACGGCCCTGGACCAGGGCGCGGATCCGGCGGTCGTACGCCATAAGGTCCACGCGGTCGCCGGCCCGGGAAGCGAGGGCCGCCAGGAGCAGCGCCGCGTCCATGGCGGCGTCCAGGCGCGGCGCGTCGCCGACGCGTCCGGCGGAGGTGCGGCCGGTGTCGAGGACCAGGAGGATGCGGCGGTCCCGTTCCGGACGCCAGGTGCGGACCGCGACGGCGGACTGCCGGGCGGTGGCGCGCCAGTCGATGGAGCGGGTGTCGTCGCCGGGGACGTACTCGCGCAGACTGTCGAATTCGGTGCCTTCGCCGCGGGTCAGCACGCTGGTGCGGCCGTCGAGTTCACGCAGCCGTGCGAGCTTCGACGGGAGGTGCTTGCGGCTGGTGAACGGGGGCAGGACCCGTACCGTCCAGGGAACCCGGTGCGCGCCCTGGCGGGCGAACAGCCCCAGGGGGCCGTACGAGCGGACGGTCACGCGGTCGGCCTGCCGGTCGCCGCGGCGCGTGGGCGTCAGCCGGGTCGTGACTCGCCGGCGCTCGCCCGCCGGCACCGTGAGACGGTGCCGGGACGCTTCGGTCTCTGTGCCGGGCTGCCAGCTGCTGGGCGGCCAGGCGTCCCTCAGCCGTGCCCGGAGCGGGCGCCCGGACGGGTTGGTGAGGGTGAGCGTGACCTCGGCGGTCTCGCCCAGGCGCACGGAGGTGTCACCGGAGCGGGTCAGGACGAGGCGCCGTACGGGTGCCGCCAGCGCGAAGTCGCACGCGCAGGCCACGGCCAGCGGTGCGTTGACCGCGAGAAGGCCCGTCCAGCCGGGTTCCCAGATGCCGACGGGAATCGAGCCGAGGGCTGCGAGGAGGGCGGCGCGCCCGGTGAGGGCCATCAGCGGGGGACCGGGACGTGGGTGAGGACCGCGTTGATGACGGAGTCGGCCGTGACCCCCTCCATCTCAGCCTCCGGGCGCAGCTGGACGCGGTGCCGGAGGGTCGGCAGGGCGAGGGCCTTGACGTCGTCCGGGATGACGTAGTCGCGGCCGGTCAGCCACGCCCACGCGCGTGAGGTGGCCAGGAGGGCCGTCGCGCCGCGCGGCGAGACGCCGAGGGTCAGGGACGGGGAGTCGCGAGTGGCACGGCAGATGTCGACCACGTAGCCGGTGATCTCGGGGGAGACCGTCGTCCTGGCGACGGCGGCGCGTGCGGCTTCGAGGTCCGCGGGGCCCGCGACGGGGCGGACGCCGGCGGCGCGCAGGTCGCGCGGGTTGAAGCCCTCGGCGTGGCGGGTGAGGACGTCGATCTCGTCCTGACGTGAGGGCAGGGGGATGGTCAGCTTGAGGAGGAAGCGGTCCAGTTGGGCCTCGGGGAGGGGGTACGTGCCCTCGTACTCGACCGGGTTCTGGGTGGCGGCGACCAGGAACGGTTCGGGGAGTGGACGGGGCGTGCCGTCGACCGTGACCTGCCGTTCCTCCATGGCCTCCAGGAGGGAGGACTGGGTCTTGGGGGGCGTGCGGTTGATCTCGTCGGCGAGCAGCAGGTTGGTGAAGACCGGGCCGGGCTGGAAGGAGAACTCGGCGGTGCGGGTGTCGTAGACGAGGGAGCCGGTGACGTCGCTCGGCATGAGGTCGGGGGTGAACTGGACGCGTTTGGTCTCCAGTTCGAGTGCGGAGGCGAGTGCGCGGACGAGCAGCGTCTTGGCGACTCCGGGGACTCCTTCGAGCAGTACGTGTCCGCGGCAGAGGAGGGCGACGACGAGGCCGGTCACGGCGGGGTCCTGGCCGACCACGGCTTTGGCGATCTCGGCGCGCAGGGCCTCCAGGGAAGCCCGGGCGGTGCCCTGGTCCCCGGTGTACCCGGCGTTGTCAGTGGTCGGGTCCATCATGAACGGCGTACCTCTCTTTCGAGGGCGTCGAGTCGGTCGGAGAGTGCGATGAGGGCCGCGTCGTCACGGGGCGGCGGGCCGAACAGGAGGGCGTGCAGGGTCTGTCCGTCGCTCTGGAGGTGGGCGGACAGCGCCGGCAGCAGGGCCTCGGGTGCGTCTGCCTGGGCGACGGGGACGCCGGCCAGGGGGGCGAGGCGTGTGCGGGTGGTGGAACGCAGGGCGGCGGCCGCGCGGTCGCGGGCGTTGGCCTTGCGGTAGAGGCGGGCGCGGCCTTCGACGGTCTCGGAGGCGCGGATCGCGACGGGGAGTCGTTCGGGCACCAGGGGGCCGAGCCGGCGTGCCCGCCAGAGGGCGGCGAGGGCGGCGGCGATGAAGAGCTGCAGTGTGCCCCACAGCCAGCCCGGGGGGAGCAGGTCGAAGAGGTCCTTGCGGTCGTCGGTGTCGGCGGCCGGGGAATCGGAGAGCGAGGGGAGGTACCAGACCAGATGGGGGCGCGAACCGAGGAGCTGGAGAGCGAGCGAGGCGTTGCCCTGCTTGTCGAGACGGTCGTTGTAGAGGAGGTCGGGGGCGCCGAGGACGACGGTGTCACCGCCCCCGGAGGCCGCGGGGACCCGGACCAGGGTGGCCAGGCGCTGGCTGGGGTAGCACGAGTCGGCGTCGAGGTGGGTGGTGGTGTAGCGGATGCCGCCCGTGTCCGCGGTGCCCGCGCGCCGGGCGGCGGGCAGGTCGCAGTGGGGCGCGAGTGCCGAGCGGAAGCTGGTGGCGGGATCCGCGGTGACGCCGGGGGCGAGTCGCTCGACGGACGAGCTGCCCGCGGCGACGAGGACGGTGCGGCCACCCGAGTGGGCGGTGGCGGAGCGCAGTCGCGTCTGCTGCCGCTGGGTGAGCAGATCGGGGACGGCGACCAGGAGTGTGGTGCGCGGGCCGGCCGAGGCGCGGGCCTCGTCGAGCGTGGTGACCACGCGGGTGGTGACGCCCCGGTCGGCGAGGAGCGCGGCGACGGCCCGGCTGCCGTAGGGGTCGGCCGAGCGTGGGTCGAGTTCGCCGTGCCTGACGTCGGAGCGGACGACGGCGATCGCGACGGCGCCGACGAGGAGCAGCACCAGGGCGACGGCCACGCCTCGGGCGCGGTTCCACATCTGGCGTGCGGTGGGCGAGGCCGAGGTGGCGGGGGAGGTGGTGCCGGCGGTCATCCGGCGCCTCCCCGGCGGGCGGTGCCGGCCGTGCCGAGGGCGCTGTTCGCCAGGACCGGGCTGGTGCGTTCCAGGTCGCGGTCGAGTTCGGCGATGCGGTGGTACGACTGCTCGCTCGCTGTGCGCCCGCCGTATGTGACGTCGTCGAACTCGCGGGCGGAGGCGTGCAGCCGGTCCGTGTGCGAGGGCAGCGCGCGGCCGGCTTCGGCGGCGGCCTCGTCGGCCGTGCGGCCGGGACGGACGTCGAGCAGGACGCGTTCCTCGAGGGAGCGGACGATGGCGCGCATCCGTTCCTGGACCGCCTGGTTCCAGTGGCCCTGGGCGGCGTGTGCCTCGGCGGCCGCGCGGTGCTCGGCGGCGCTGCGCGGCCGTTCGTCGAACAGGGCCGCGGCCGAGGTCGGCCGGCGGAGCGGAGTTCCCAGGCGCCACCACAGGGCGGCCAGGACGGCGACGACGGCCAGGACCACGACGGCCAGGCCGAACCCTCCCCCGGGGGTCGCGGCGGAGGCGGCGCCGAGTGCACGGTCGACCCAGTCCCAGAAGGCGTTGAGGGCGCGTTCGAGGAGACTGGGGTCGTTCTCGTGGTACATCCGCTTGGACAGCTCGCGCCGTGCCGCTTCCCGAGCGGGGTCGCGTGGAGTGGTCACCGGTGGCTCGGCGCCGGAGTGCGCCAGTGCCATGAGAGTTCCCCCCGTAAGGCTCACCGCATCAGCTCCCCGGGGTCGGGGTCGTGCCGGTGCTGTGGCCCTGGACGCCGGCGGCGCGGGCCAGTTCGAGGTCGAGGGCCTCGCGGCGGATGCGCTGGTCGATGTACAGGAGCACGGTGACGCCCGCCGTGATCGGGAACGTGATCATGGAGCCGATCACCGAGCCGATGCCGCTGATGATGAGGAAGGTCCAGCCGAGGTCGCCGCCGGTGCCGTTGAGGAAGTCGGCGACGCTGTGGCCGCTGGCCGCGGCCGCGATCGTGGCGAAGGGGATGGCGATGATCGAGGCGAGGATGTTCGCGATGATCGCGGCGAGCAGCTGGATGCCCAGGACCCGCCACCAGGCGCCGCGGACCAGTTTCGCGGAGCGGCTCATCGACTTCACGATGCCCTGCTTCTCCAGCATCAGCGCCGGCGAGGCGAGGGAGAAGCGGATCATGAGCCACAGCACGACGACGGCGGCCCCGAAGACGCCGAGGACGGCGAGTGCGGCGGCGCCGTCCCCGCCGCCGGCGACCGCGACGAGGATGCCGGGCAGTGCGCCGCAGAACGCGATGCCGACGGCGATGAGCAGCAGCAGGAAGATGAGCCCGAACAGCTTCGGGAGCTGGGGCCGGGCGTCGCGCCAGGCCTCGCCGGTGGTCACCGGCTTGCCGAGTACGGCGCGGCTGGTCACGGCCGTCAGCAGGGCGGTGGCGACGATCGTGCCGAGCAGGGAGATCAGGACGACGGCGCCGGAGCTCAGCATGACGTCGCCCATCGCCCGGGTCACTTCGCTGAGGGTGGCGCCGGGGTCGTCGAGGACCGCGGTGTCGGTGCTGTCGTTGAGGACGAGCCCTTGGAGGAGGACGACGATGACCTCGATGACCACGGCGACGGTCAGGGAGATACCCAGGACCGTGCGCCAGTAGGTGCGCATGGTGGAGACGGCTCCGTCGAGGATCTCTCCCACGCCGAGCGGGCGCAGCGGGATCACGCCGGGCTTGACCGCGGGCGGGGGTCCGCCCCAGCCGCCGCCCCAGCCGCCGCCCCAGGCGCCGTATCCGGCGGGACCTCCGTAGCCGCCCGGGCCCCTGTGGCCGCCGGGACCTCCGTAGCCGCCGGGGCCTGCGGGCCCGCCGCCGGGATGCTGTCCGCCCCAGCCCGGGCCGGGGGGTGGCGGCGGTGCCTGGCCCGGGGCAGGAGCGCCGGTGGGCGCGGACCACTGGCCGGGTGGCGGTTGCTCCTTGGACCACTTCGAGCCGGGGTCCTGCGTGCCCGCGCCCGGTTCCCCGGCGGGCTGTGCGGGGCCCGGCCGGCCGGCGGGCCCGGCAGGTCGGGACGCGCCGGGTTCCTGTCCGTCGGACGGGGTGGATCCGGGCGAGGCCCAGCCCGGAGTGTCTTTCATCGAAGCTCCTTCACGGTGCCCGTCCGCGGTCGCGGCGGCAGGTTGGCTGCCATCGTGCCATGGGGTGGTCATCGGAGGGCCGGCCGCGGTGTGGGCTGTACACCTTCAATTGTCCGCCGGATACGGGGCAGACTGACGGCATGGCTGATCAGTACGCGCACGCCCGCGAGGACAACCGGCCGACCGAGAAATCGGCGATCCGATGGGAGGAGCCGCCCGAAGGCCCCGTGCTGGTCCTTCTCGACCAGACGAGGCTGCCGACCGAGGAGGTCGAGCTGGTGTGCACGGACGCGTCGGCGCTGGTCGAGGCGATCCGTTCGCTCGCCGTGCGCGGGGCTCCGCTGCTGGGGATCGCGGGGGCGTACGGTGTCGCGCTCGCCGCCGCGCGGGGCTACGACGTGGAGGAGGCCGCCGGGGCGCTCGAAGCCGCCCGGCCGACCGCGGTGAACTTGTCCGTCGGCGTGCGCAGGGCCCGGTCCGCGTACCGGGCCGCGCTCACCGGGGGCGGGGACGCCGGGCAGGCGGCCGCTGCGGCGCTCGCCGCGGCGCGGGCGCTGCACCGGGAGGACGCCGTGGCCAGCGCCCGCATGGCCGATCACGGGCTGGCGCTGCTGGACGAGCTGCTGCCCGGTGGCGTGCACCGGATCCTCACCCACTGCAACACCGGATCGCTGGTGTCCGGCGGCGAGGGTACGGCGTTCGCGGTGGCGCTCGCCGCGCACCGGGCGGGGCGGCTGCGTCGCCTGTGGGTGGACGAGACGCGTCCGCTGCTGCAGGGGGCGCGGCTGACGGCGTACGAGGCGGCCCGCAGCGGTATGCCGTACACCTTGCTGACCGACAACGCGGCCGGCTCGCTGTTCGCGGCCGGTGAGGTGGACGCGGTGCTGATAGGCGCGGACCGTATCGCGGCCGACGGTTCGGTGGCCAACAAGGTGGGGAGCTACCCGCTCGCGGTGCTGGCGCGGTACCACCATGTGCCGTTCATCGTGGTGGCGCCGGTGACGACGATCGATCCGGAGACGCCGGACGGGGCGGGCATCGAGGTCGAGCAGCGCCCCGCCTTCGAGGTGACCGAGGTCGTGGCACCGCAGATGCTGGTGACGGGCGCGGGCGGCGGTATTCCGGTTGCTCCCCTGGGGACCCAGGCGTACAACCCGGCGTTCGACGTGACGCCGCCCGAGCTGATCACTGCCGTCGTCACCGAGCGGGGGGCCGTCTCACCGGTGACGGCCGAGGCGCTCGCGGAGCTGTCCGCCCGCTGACCCCCATTCCGCCGGGGCTGTTCTCCGGGCTGTTCTCCGGGCCCCGGGGCCAAGGGCAGACAGTGGTGGTCCCGTACGACTATCGTCACTGGCCAGTGACGTCGCTCACCAGCGCACCGGTCACTGTTACGAGAATGGGATGATGTCGTTTATGAAGGGACGAGTCCTTGTCGTCGACGACGACAGCGCACTGGCCGAGATGCTCGGCATCGTGCTGCGTGGTGAAGGTTTTGAGCCGTCTTTCGTAGCCGACGGCGACAAGGCGCTGGCGGCATTCCGTGAGGCCAAGCCCGATCTCGTGCTGCTCGATCTGATGCTGCCCGGGCGGGACGGCATCGAGGTGTGCCGCCTGATCAGGGCGGAGTCCGGGGTGCCGATCGTGATGCTCACGGCCAAGAGCGACACCGTCGACGTCGTGGTGGGACTGGAGTCGGGCGCCGACGACTACATCGTCAAGCCCTTCAAGCCGAAGGAGCTGGTGGCCCGGATCCGGGCCAGGCTGCGGAGGTCGGAGGAGCCCGCGCCGGAGCAGCTGGCCATCGGTGACCTGGTCATCGATGTGGCCGGTCACTCGGTGAAGCGGGACGGGCAGTCGATCGCGCTGACGCCGCTGGAGTTCGACCTGCTGGTGGCGCTCGCGCGCAAGCCATGGCAGGTGTTCACGCGTGAGGTGCTGCTGGAGCAGGTGTGGGGCTACCGGCACGCGGCTGACACACGGCTGGTCAACGTGCACGTGCAGCGGCTGCGCTCCAAGGTCGAGAAGGACCCGGAGCGGCCGGAGATCGTGGTGACCGTCCGTGGTGTGGGCTACAAGGCGGGACCGAGCTGACATGCCGGAGGACAGTGCCGCTTCGGCTCCCGGCCGGTCCGGGGACAGTCCGGGGCGGTCTGTCGGCCGGAAGGTGGCGGATTCGCGCTGGGGCCGCCTCTTCGAGGCCGGGCTGCTGCAGGGCGGGTTCCAGGGCAGCCCTGTCCTCCGGCTGATCATGCGCTGGGTGCGCCGGCCGCTGCTGCCGGTGATGCGGCTGTGGCGCCGCAACATCCAGCTCAAGGTCGTCGCCACGACGCTGCTGATGTCGCTGGGCGTCGTCCTGCTGCTGGGCTTCGTCGTCATCGGTCAGGTGCGCAACGGTCTGCTGGACGCCAAGGTGAAGGCGTCGCAGAGCCAGGCCACCGGCGGGTTCGCGGTGGCCAAGCAGAAGGCCGACGAGGCCGCGGGAGACACCGCCACCGCCGACGAGACCTCGGCCGCGGACGGACGGCCGTCCCAGAACGTCATCCAGTGGATGAGCGACCTCGTCGAGTCGCTGTCCAGCGGTGGCCAGGGCGCCTTCGACGTCGTGACGCTCCCGGCCGCCGACGGCAGCGGGGGCGGGCGCAGTCCGCGCGGGCCCCGGTACGTCGACGCCACGACCAGCGTGCCGGACGACCTGCGCGCGCGGGTCAACGAGCACACGACGGCGGCGCAGAGCTACACCCGCATCGTCTACAACAACGGCGAGGAGTCCCAGCCGGCGCTGGTGATCGGCAAGCAGGTCAACGACCCCAACGGCGACCCGTACCAGCTGTACTACCTCTTCCCGCTCACGCAGGAGGAGAAGTCGCTGAGCCTGGTCAAGGGCACCCTGGCGACCGCCGGGCTGTTCGTGGTCGTGCTGCTGGGGGCCATCGCCTGGCTGGTGGTGCGGCAGGTGGTCACGCCCGTGCGGATGGCGGCCGGGATCGCCGAGCGGCTGTCCGCGGGCAGGCTGCAGGAGCGGATGAAGGTCACGGGCGAGGACGACATCGCGCGGCTCGGTGAGGCCTTCAACAAGATGGCGCAGAACCTCCAGCTGAAGATCCAGCAGCTGGAAGACCTGTCGCGGATGCAGCGGCGGTTCGTGTCGGACGTGTCGCACGAGCTGCGCACCCCGCTGACGACCGTCCGGATGGCAGCCGACGTCATCCACGAGGCCCGCGAGGACTTCGACCCGGTGACCGCGCGCTCGGCGGAGCTGCTCGCGGACCAGCTGGACCGGTTCGAGTCGCTGCTCGCGGACCTGCTGGAGATCAGCCGTTTCGACGCGGGCGCGGCGGCGCTGGAGGCCGAGCCGATAGACCTCCGGGAGGTCGTACGGCGGGTGGTCAGCGGTGCGGAGCCGCTCGCGGAGCGCAAGGGCACCCGCATACGCGTCCTCGGCGACCAGCAGCCCGTCGTGGCCGAGGCGGACGCCCGGCGCGTGGAGCGGGTGCTGCGCAACCTCGTGGTCAACGCCGTGGAGCACGGCGAGGGCAGGGACGTCGTCGTCAAGCTGGCCGCGGCGGGCGGTGCGGTCGCGGTCGCGGTGCGCGACTACGGTGTCGGGCTCAAGCCCGGCGAGGCGACCCGCGTCTTCAGCCGCTTCTGGCGCGCGGACCCGGCACGCGCGCGTACCACCGGCGGCACGGGTCTGGGGCTGTCGATCGCCCTGGAGGACGCCCGGCTGCACGGCGGCTGGCTGCAGGCCTGGGGTGAGCCCGGTGGTGGTTCGCAGTTCCGGCTGACCCTGCCGCGGACCGCGGACGAGCCGCTGCGGGGTTCGCCCATACCTCTGGAGCCCAAGGACTCGCGGCGCAACCGGGGGCTCGACGACGCCGGTCTGCCGGGCGGGGGCGACGGCAAGCGTGCCACGGTCCCGGCGCAGCCGACGGGCGGCCAGGTGCCGCCGCTGCCGCCGCGCGATCCGCTCGTGCCCCGGCTGGCCACCGTCGGTCCCACCGCCGACCCGACCGCGCTGCCCGGCAACGGCGCGCGTGTGGTGCCCCGGCCGGGCGGTGCCGTGCGCCGGCAGGACGACGCGCCCGGCGCGGGCACGGCGGGCGAGGGGACCGCGGGCCGCGCGGACGCCGTCGAGGACCTGAACAAGCCAGGGGAGGCATTTCGTGGGCGCTGACCACGAGGGGGGCGTGCGTCGGCGGCCGTTGCGCGCGGTGGTGTACGCCGTCTGTGGCGTCGTACTGCTGGCGGGGTGCGCCTCCATGCCCGACAGCGGGGACCTGCGCGATGTCGAGTCCACGCCGCGGCAGGACACCCAGGTGCGGGTCTTCGCGATGCCGCCGGCCGAGGACGCCTCGCCCGGGGAGATCGTGCAGGGCTTCCTGGAGGCGCTGACCAGTGACGATCCGCACTATGACACGGCGCGCAAGTATCTGACCGCCGACGCCGGGAGGAAATGGCGGCCCGAGCGGTTGACCACGGTCCTCGCGGACGGGCCCAGTATCGCGGCCGACCAGCAGCCGGGCGACCGTGAGGACGCCGACAACGTCTCCTACACGCTCGCCGGGGACAAGGTCGCGACGGTGGACGGTGAGCAGGCGTACGCGCACGCCGGCGGGCCGTACAGCAAGAAGCTGCGTCTGACGCGGGACGCCAAGACCGGGCAGTGGCGCATCAGCGCGCTGCCGCCCGGTGTCGTCATGGGCAAGTCGGACTTCCAGCGCAACTACACGTCCGTCGACAAGTACTACTTCGCCTCGAACACCTGGGTCGGGGCGAGCGGGCAGCCGGTGGCCGTCGCCGACCCGGTCTTCGTGCGCAAGGGCGTGGACCCGATGACCCAGGTGGTGCGGTCCCTGATCAGCGGACCCACCAGTTGGCTGTCACCCGGGGTCAGGTCCGGCTTCCCCAGGGGTGCGGCGCTGCGCAAGGGCACCGCCTCGCTGGCGCCCGACGACCAGAACGTGCTGACGGTGCCGCTGAACGACAAGGCCTCCGGGGTGGGGTCGGCCAGGTGCGACGAGATGGCCACCCAGTTGCTGTTCACGCTGCGGAACCTGACACCCACGGTGGACGCGGTGGACCTGCGGGGCACCGGGGACAAGAGGCTGTGCGACCTCAGGGAGAGCGCGGCCCAGAACGCCGCCTGGGACGCCGCGACGAAGAGCCCCGAGTACCTGTACTTCCTCGACGGCAAGCACCGGCTGGTACGGATGGCCGGCGACAGCCAGGGGACCGGCGCCGCGCCGGTGCCGGGCGGGCTGGGCGACGGCGGCAAGGAGTTGCGCTCGGTGGCCGTCTCGCGGGACGAGCGCACGGCGGCCGGGGTCGGCATCGACGGCAGCTCGCTGTACGTCACGTCGCTGACTTCGGGCGGCGCGCTCGGTGATGCCGTGGTCACCAGCCGGGGCGCGTCCAAGGACGACCGGCTGACCACGCCCAGCTGGGACGCCCGGGGCGATCTGTGGGTGGCCGACCGGGACCGTCGCGATCCCCGGCTGCTCCTGCTGGAGCAGGGCCGGGGGGAGCCGGTCACCGTGCGGACCCCCGAGCTGCCCGGCCGCATCAAGGACGTGCGGGTGGCGGCCGACGGGGTGCGGATGGCCCTCGTGGTGGAGAAGGACGGCAAGCAGTCCCTGCTCGTCGGCCGCGTCGGGCGGGGCGACGGGTCCGCGGGCGAGCCGGTGTCGGTCACCGAGCTGCGCTCGGTCACGCCGGAGCTGGAGGAGGTCACCGCCATGTCGTGGGCGGGCGACAGCCGGCTCGCGGTGGCCGGGCAGGAGCGGGGTGGACTGCTGCAGATGCGGTACGTCCAGGTCGACGGTTCCACGCCGGACGGACCGGCGCCCGCCGCGCTCTCGGGGGTGAAGACGATCACCGCGTCCCAGGACGGCCGGCTGCCGCTGGTGGCGTACTCGGAGGACGGGATCGTACGGACGCCGTCGGGGACCCAGTGGCAGAAGGTGGTCAAGGAAGGGTCCGCCCCCGTCTATCCCGGGTGAGGCGACCCGGGGCACGCCCCGGGCGGGTTGTCCACAGGGAGTTTTCCACAGGGGTGGCCGACCCGGTCGGGCATGGGCACAGTGATGGCCATGCGGGGGTGGTGGCAGGACCTCACCGACCTGGTGCTGCCGGCCGAGTGCGGCGGCTGCGGACGGCCTCGCACGGTGCTCTGCCCGGAGTGCCGTGCCGCCCTGAGCGGGGCCGCGCCGTGCCGGGTGCGACCGGCGCCGGAACCACCCGGGCTGCCCGAGGTCCGCGCGGCCGCTCCGTACGGGGACGAGGTGCGGGCGGTTCTCCTCGCCCACAAGGAGCGCGGCGCGCTGGCGCTCACCGGTGCCCTCGGGGCAGCTCTGGCGGGTGCCGTGCGGGCGGGACTTCCGGCCGGCGAGTCGGCAGGCGGGCCGGCCGGCGGGCCCGTGCTGCTCGTGCCGGTGCCCTCCGCGCGGCGGGCCGTGCGGGCGCGGGGGCACGACCCGGTGCGGCGGATCGCGCTGGCGGCGGCCGGTGAGCTGCGGCGCGGCGGAACACCGGCCCGGGTGGTGGCGGTGCTGCGGCAACGGCGTGCCGTGGCCGACCAGTCCGGGCTCGACCGGCGCCGTCGGCTGGACAATCTCGCGGGCGCCCTGGAGGTGGCCGCGGGCGGTGCCCGGCTGCTCGGCGGGGGCCGCCTCGTGCTCGTCGACGACCTGCTCACGACGGGCGCGACCCTGGCGGAGGCGGCGTGTGCCGTACGGGAGGGCCTCGTCCGCGGCGGCGGGAGAAGGACCGTGTACGTGCACGCAACCCGGGAAGAGATGGGGGAACGGATGGCTGGATCAACAAGAGGAACGGTGATCCGCGCGGCCGTGATCGCGGCCCCGTCGGATTCCTTCGAAATAAACCGGAACTGACTTCGAACGTGCGTCGTTGCTGGTAACGAGAAGGCAAATACACCGGAACGGAGGTACGCCGCAGTAGAGGGTGACGACATCCGTCCGGGCGAGATATGTTCGGTTGTGAGGGAAAGGCGCAGGCCATACCCCTCATATACGAATGCCGTGCTGCGGGTTTCCTGCAATCACCCGCACCGGCAGGGTGGAGATCTTGCCCGCGGGGGAGGAGGAGGTGGACGTCACCGAGTCCGAGGCTCCGGAGTTCACCGGAGCCGGGTGCGAAAGGGAGATGCTCCGCCAGTGATGCGGAGCGATCCGGGAACGGAGTTCTGCGTGGACATCGTCGTCAAGGGCCGCAAGACCGAGGTGCCCGAGCGGTTCCGCAAGCACGTGGCCGAGAAGCTGAAGCTGGAAAAGATCCAGAAGCTTGATGCCAAGGTGATCAGCCTCGATGTCGAGGTGTCCAAGGAGCCCAACCCCCGACAGGCCGACCGCTGCGACCGGGTGGAGATCACCCTGCGCTCCCGCGGCCCGGTGATCCGGGCGGAGGCAGCGGCCAACGATCCGTACGCGGCACTCGACCTGGCGGCGGAGAAGCTGGAAGCCCGGCTGCGCAAGCAGCACGACAAGCGGTTCTCGCGCCGCGGCGCCCGCCGGATCTCGGCGGCCGAGGTTCCCGACCACGTTCCGGGCGCGGCGACGCTCAACGGGAACGGCCTCCCCGTCCATGAGGAAGAAGAAGGCGAAGTGCCGACGAAGAGGATCGGCTCGCTGGAAGTGCAGGGCGAAGGCCCCCTCGTCGTTCGCGAGAAGACCCACGTAGCCTCTGCGATGACCCTCGACCAGGCTCTCTACGAGATGGAGCTGGTCGGACACGACTTCTATCTCTTCGTCGACTCCGAGACGAAGGAACCGAGCGTCGTCTACCGGCGGCACGCCTACGACTACGGCGTCATTCACCTCAGCACGGACCCGATGGTCGCCCAGGCGCAGTCCCCCGCGGCGGGCGGCACGCTGGGCGGCTGAATCATCCGGCTGACAGCTGAGCGGGTGCCCCTGGAGCGCGTGTGCGCCCCCAGGGGCACCGGTGTGCGACCGGTTCGCGCCCCGCACTGTCACCGCAGTGTCGTCCCGGCATGGAATCATGGCCGCACGGCCCAACCGGTGGGCCGCTGCCTTGGGTTGGCGATGGCACAGGACCACAGGCCACAGCCGCAGGGGGAGGAACGATGGCGGACAGCTTCGGACCGATGCAGGAGGGAGA
The DNA here is from genome assembly GCF_040610035.1 of Streptomyces sp. NPDC004542. Lineage (NCBI taxonomy): Bacteria > Bacillati > Actinomycetota > Actinomycetes > Kitasatosporales > Streptomycetaceae > Streptomyces > Streptomyces sp. NPDC004542. Next base: position 13,996 of record NZ_JBEXLP010000092.1, on the reverse strand, counting down.
TGCCGGCGACGGCGCCGGCATGGGCCCGGACGCGGGCGCTCCACGCAAGGAGCCGATCCGAGTCCTGGTCGTGGACGACCACGCCCTGTTCCGCCGTGGCCTGGAGATCGTGCTCGCCGCCGAGGAGGACATCCAGGTCGTCGGAGAGGCGGGTGACGGCGCCGAGGCGGTGGACAAGGCCGCCGACCTGCTGCCCGACATCGTCCTGATGGACGTACGGATGCCCAAGCGCGGCGGGATCGAGGCATGCACCTCCATCAAGGAGGTGGCTCCGAGCGCGAAGATCATCATGCTGACGATCAGCGACGAGGAGGCCGATCTCTACGACGCGATCAAGGCGGGCGCGACCGGCTACCTCCTCAAGGAGATCTCCACCGACGAGGTGGCCACCGCCATTCGCGCGGTGGCCGACGGGCAGTCGCAGATCAGCCCCTCCATGGCGTCGAAACTCCTGACCGAGTTCAAGTCGATGATCCAGCGCACCGACGAGCGCCGGCTGGTGCCGGCGCCGCGCCTCACCGACCGGGAGATCGAGGTGCTCAAGCTGGTCGCCACCGGGATGAACAACCGGGACATCGCCAAGGAGCTGTTCATCTCCGAGAACACCGTGAAGAACCATGTGCGCAACATCCTGGAGAAGCTGCAGCTGCACTCCAGGATGGAGGCGGTGGTCTACGCGATGCGGGAGAAGATCCTCGAGATCCGGTGAGGATCAGGCGAGGAGGCGGGCGAGTTCCGCGGTGAGGGCCTCGCGGACCCCGGGGGCGTCCACACGTTCCACCCGTACGTCCGTGCAGTCCACCCAGCTCGCGGCCTCGACCAGGGCCTGAGCCACGGCCGGCACGGCCTTGGTGCCGGCCACGGTGACCTGCTTGGCCACCAGGGTCCGACCCTCGCGGGCCGGGTCGACACGGCCGACGAGCTGACCGCCGGCCAGGACCGGCATGGCGAAGTAGCCGTACACCCGCTTCGGCTTGGGGACGTAGGCCTCCAGACGGTGGGTGAAGCCGAAGATCCGCTCCGTGCGGGCCCGCTCCCAGATCAGGGAGTCGAACGGGGACAGCAGCGTGGTGCGGTGCCGGCCGCGCGGAGCGGTCTCCAGGGCCGCCGGGTCGGCCCAGGCCGGCTTGCCCCAGCCCTCGACCGTGACCGGGACCAGACCCGAGTCCGCTATCACCGCATCGACCTGCTCGCCCTTGAGCCGGTGGTAGTCGGCGATGTCCGCGCGCGTGCCCACGCCGAGGGCCTCGCCTGCCAGGCGGACCAGGCGGCGCAGACACGCCGTGTCGTCCAGTCCGTCGTGCAGCAGCGCGTCCGGGACGGCGCGCTCGGCGAGCTCGTACACGCGCTTCCAGCCGCGGCGCCGCACGCAGACCACCTCGCCGTACATCAGCGCGCGCTCCACGGCGACCTTCGCACCGGACCAGTCCCACCACTCGCTGGTCCGCTTCGCGCCGCCCAGCTCGGTGGCCGTGAGGGGACCCTCGGCGCGGAGCTGCTTGATCACCTGGTCGTAGGCGCCGTCGGGCAGCTCGTGCCCCCAGTGCGGGCGGTTGCGGTACGCACGGCGGCGGAAGGCGAAGTGGGGCCACTCCTCGACGGGGAGGATGCAGGCGGCGTGGGACCAGTACTCGAAGGCGTGGGTGTCCTTCCAGTAGGCGTCTTCGACGGTCTTGCGGCCGACGGCGCCCAGACGGGCGTACGGGACGAGTTCGTGGGAGCGGGCGAGGACCGAGATGGTGTCCAGCTGGACCGCGCCGAGGTGGCGGAGGACGCCGCGGACGCCTGCCCGGCGGTCGGGGGTGCCGAGGAAGCCCTGTGCGCGGAGGGCGATGCGGCGGGCGTCGTCTGCGGAGAGGTCGGCGGCGGGGCGCGGGGTCGTCATGGGACGGGACGATAGAGGGTGGCACCGACAGTCGGCGGCGAGCTGGGGTTCCGCCGCCGCCCCAGCCGTGCGCGTGCGTGAGGCCGCGGCCGGGCCGGCCGTCAGCCCAGGTGGGCCGGTGCCGGCAGATACGGTGCCGTGGACGGCAGGCCCAGGTCCGACGGGAGCAGGGAGCCCACCCAGCAGTCCCGGCGCACGCCCTTGTTGTTGACCGCCGAGCGCAGGGTGCCCTCGATGGTGAAGCCGACGCGCTCGGCCACCGCGCGGGAGGGCCGGTTGCCGACCTCCGCGCGCCATTCCAGCCGGTCGACGGCCAGCGTGGTGAAGGCCCAGCGGGCGGCGGCGAGCGCGGCCTCGGTGACGTAACCGTGTCCGCGGTGCTCCCTGGCGGCCCAGAAGCCGATCTCGCCGACACCCAGGGCGCGCATCGTGATGCCGAGCATGCCGGCCAGCGGGCCGTCGGGCAGGAAGAGGCCGAAGGTGTACATCGAGTCGTGCGCCCAGCCGTCCGGTGCCGCCTGTCCGGTGAAGCTCTCGGCGTGCTCGCGCAGATAGGGCGAGGGGAACTGGGAGATCCAGCGCTGCGTGTCGGGGTCCTGGGCGGCCGCGTACACCGCGTCGGTGTCGTGCGGGCCCACGGTGCGCAGCACGAGACGGCCGGTGGTGAGCGTCACGGGTTCCATCGGGCGATTGTGCTCGGGCGGCGGGCGGGGACGCCATTCGCTGTGTTGTGCTGTGCTGTGCGTGAACGTGTGATCACATTCCGCGCAATTCCGTGCGACCATGCGGCACTATCCGCGTGGCCCGGCCGTTGACCCCTGTGGGAACAGGCCTCGCGCCGCCAGGCCTCCCGGCGTGGCCGGGTCCTCGCATACGATGGCCGTTGCTCAGTACGTCAAATGGAAACCGACCGTCCCAGGCCCGACCGGCAAGGAGACCAGCCCCCGTGTCCGTCCTCTCGAAGATCATGCGTGCAGGCGAAGGCAAGATCCTGCGCAAGCTGCACCGCATCGCGGACCAGGTCAACTCCATCGAAGAGGACTTCGTCGACCTCTCCGACGCCGAGCTGCGCGCCCTCACCGAGGAGTACAAGCAGCGGTACGCCGATGGTGAGACCCTGGACGACCTGCTCCCCGAGGCGTTCGCCACCGTGCGGGAGGCCGCCAAGCGCGTGCTCGGCCAGCGGCACTACGACGTGCAGCTGATGGGCGGCGCCGCCCTGCATCTCGGGTACGTGGCCGAGATGAAGACCGGTGAGGGCAAGACCCTCGTCGGCACGCTGCCCGCGTACCTGAACGCGCTTTCCGGTGACGGCGTCCACCTGATCACGGTCAACGACTACCTGGCCGAGCGCGACTCCGAGATGATGGGCCGCGTCCACAAGTTCCTGGGTCTGAACGTCGGCTGCATCCTCGCCAACATGACGCCGGCCCAGCGCCGCGAGCAGTACCTGTGCGACATCACGTACGGCACGAACAACGAGTTCGGCTTCGACTACCTGCGCGACAACATGGCGTGGTCGCAGGACGAGCTCGTCCAGCGCGGGCACAACTTCGCCATCGTCGACGAGGTCGACTCCATCCTCGTCGACGAGGCCCGTACGCCGCTGATCATCTCCGGCCCGGCCGACCAGGCCACCAAGTGGTACGGCGACTTCGCCAAGCTGGTCACGCGCCTGAAGAAGGGCGAGCCCGGCAACCCGCTCAAGGGCCTGGAGGAGACCGGAGACTACGACGTCGACGAGAAGAAGCGGACGGTGGCCATCCACGAGTCCGGCGTCTCGAAGGTCGAGGACTGGCTGGGCATCGACAACCTCTACGAGTCGGTGAACACCCCGCTGGTGGGCTACCTGAACAACGCCATCAAGGCGAAGGAGCTCTTCAAGAAGGACAAGGACTACGTCGTCATCGACGGCGAGGTCATGATCGTCGACGAGCACACCGGCCGTATCCTCGCCGGCCGCCGCTACAACGAGGGCATGCACCAGGCGATCGAGGCGAAGGAAGGGGTGGACATCAAGGACGAGAACCAGACGCTCGCCACGATCACCCTGCAGAACTTCTTCCGCCTCTACAAGAAGCTCTCCGGCATGACCGGTACGGCGATGACCGAGGCCGCCGAGTTCCACCAGATCTACAAGCTCGGCGTGGTCCCGATCCCCACGAACAAGCCGATGATCCGCAAGGACCAGTCCGACCTGATCTACCGCACCGAGGTCGCCAAGTTCGAGGCGGTCGTCGACGACATCGCCGAGAAGCACGAGAAGGGCCAGCCGATCCTGGTCGGCACCACCTCGGTGGAGAAGTCCGAGTACCTCTCGCAGCAGCTCAGCAAGCGCGGCATCCAGCACGAGGTGCTCAACGCCAAGCAGCACGACCGGGAGGCGACGATCGTCGCCCAGGCCGGCCGCAAGGGCGCGGTCACGGTCGCCACGAACATGGCCGGCCGTGGTACGGACATCAAGCTCGGCGGCAACCCCGAGGACCTCGCCGAGGCGGAGCTGCGCCAGCGCGGCCTCGACCCCGAGGAGCACATCGAGGAGTGGGCGCACGCCCTGCCCGCCGCCCTGGAGAAGGCCGAGCAGGCGGTGAAGGCCGAGAAGGAAGAGGTCGAGGCGCTCGGCGGCCTGTACGTGCTGGGCACCGAGCGGCACGAGTCGCGCCGGATCGACAATCAGCTGCGCGGTCGTTCCGGCCGTCAGGGCGACCCCGGTGAGTCCCGTTTCTACCTCTCCCTCGGCGACGACCTGATGCGGCTGTTCAAGGCCCAGATGGTAGAGCGCGTGATGTCCATGGCGAACGTGCCGGACGACGTGCCGATCGAGAACAAGATGGTCACGCGGGCGATCGCGTCCGCGCAGTCGCAGGTCGAGCAGCAGAACTTCGAGACCCGTAAGAACGTCCTGAAGTACGACGAGGTGCTCAACCGGCAGCGCGAGGTCATCTACGGCGAGCGCCGCCGTGTCCTGGAGGGCGAGGACCTGCAGGAGCAGGTGCAGCACTTCATGGACGACACGATCGACGCGTACGTGGGCGCGGAGACCGCCGAGGGCTTCCCCGAGGACTGGGACCTGGACCGGCTGTGGGGCGCCTTCAAGCAGCTCTACCCGGTACGGGTCTCCATCGAGGAGCTGGAGGAGGCGGCCGGCGACCGGGCCGGACTGACCGCCGAGTTCATCTCCGAGTCCATCAAGGACGACATCCGCGAGCAGTACGAGGCCCGTGAGAACCAGCTCGGCTCCGAGATCATGCGTGAGCTGGAGCGCCGGGTCGTGCTGTCGGTCCTGGACCGCAAGTGGCGCGAGCACCTCTACGAGATGGACTACCTCCAGGAGGGCATCGGCCTGCGCGCGATGGCGCAGAAGGACCCGTTGGTCGAGTACCAGCGCGAGGGCTTCGACATGTTCCAGGCCATGATGGACGGCATCAAGGAGGAGTCCGTCGGCTACCTGTTCAACCTGGAGGTCCAGGTCGAGCAGCAGGTCGAGGAGGTCCCGGTCGAGGACGCCGCGCCGTCGCCGGCGAAGCAGCCGCAGGACACGGTGCCGGCGCAGGCCGGTGCCCGTCCCGAGATCCGTGCCAAGGGGCTGGACGCCCCGCAGCGACGCGAGCTGCACTTCTCCGCGCCGACCGTGGACGGCGAGGGCGGCGTGGTCGAGGGCGACTTCGCCACCGACGACGAGCCCGTGCGCTCCGAGGCCGACGGCCTCACCCGTGCCGAGCGGCGCAAGCAGGCCAAGGCGGGCCGTCGCCGCAAGAAGTGACCGTGCCGGTGCCTGCGGCACCGTAGCGGTGGGAAGGGCCGGGAACCCCTCGGGGCGCCCGGCCCTTCGGCATGCCGTCGCCGGTGCCCCGGCCGGCCGTTTCAGCGGTCCTGACCCCGTGGACCGCGCGGCCCGCCCAGTTCCACCGCGGTGCAGCGCCAGCGGAGGTCGGGGCCCTGTTCCAGGCGGAAGGCCAGGGCGCGGAGCTGGTCGCCGGCGCCGATGCGGGCGAAGGCCTCGACGGCGCCCGGGCGGGGGACGAAGTAGCCGATGTCGCGGACGACGGGCTGGGTGCCGCGGGTGCGCAGGGTGCCGGCTTCGGCGAGCCGGGCCAGATCGTCGTAGGCGCGGCCGACGGTGTGCCGGAGCATCCAGTGGACGGGGCGCCGGCCGCTCAGCACGGCGAGGAGACGGTCGGCGAAGAGGTCGGTGGGGCGGGGGCGCGGCGGGGGCGCGGTGGCGGTCGGCCCCGGGGCCGGGTTGCGGGGCGGGGTGCCGCCGGGGCGGCGGGGGTCACGGCGGCCCGGGGGGCGGGTGCCGGGGCGGTGCTGTGCCGCGGCCCTGGTCATCACCTTGTTCACGGAAGTCCCCGTTCGGCGGGCCCGGCGGGTACCGGGCGGTAACTTGGTGGTGGGGATCTTGTACGGGCCCGAGGGTGGCGGCGGCAAGGAAGGACCCGGCCGGTGTCGCGGTCCGGGAGGTTCACCTATCCGAGTGGCCGGCGCGGCGGTAATCCCCGTGGCGCCGGGCCGGGCCCGGGTGAGTCGCGTGGTGCGGGGTGGACGTCCGGGTCGTCATGGGCGGGAATCCGAAAGAGGACTCCACCCGTATCCTGAAGAGCCTCAGCGGAGCCTCCGACCAGGAAAGAGCGGCCAGCCATGCGCGTCTACGTCCCCCTGACCCTCTCCGGGCTCGCCGAGGCCCACCGGACGGGTGAGCTGGGGAGCGGCCCGCTCGTCGCGTACGCGGTCACGCCCGGGCTGCGCGAGTGGTACCTCTCCGACGACATCGAGGAACTGGAGTACGCGGCGCTGAGCCGGGCCGCGCTGGCCTCCCTGCGGCTGCTGGCCGCGCAGCCGGAGGCCGCGCGGCGGCGCGTCGTGGTCGCCGTCGACGTGCCGGACGGCGCGGCCACCGCCGACCCGGACCGCGGGCTCGACCCGGCGGCGCTCGGCGAGGTGCGGGTGGCCGGGCCGGTGCGGCTGGCCAAGGCGGCCGCGGTGCACGTGGACGCGGACGACGCGGAGGCGGACGTGGCCGCCGCGGCCGGGGCGCTCGAGGCGGCGGACGGCGGGGACGACGACGCGCAGTTCGTCGTGGACGGGGCCGAGGACCACGAGCTGCTGTGGTTCGCGACGCAGGAGATCCCGAATCTGGTGGGGCTCGGGTAACCGACGCGAGCGCTGTGACCTGCGGGTCTCTCCGCCGGTCCATGATTGTCGGTGGCGGCGGGTACGTTCTGGGGCATGGGGACGCACTCAAGCGCGCACATCGTCTGGGACTGGAACGGGACGCTGTTCCACGACAACGACGCGATCATCGTGGCGACGAACGCGGCCTTCGGCGAGCTGGGGCTGGCGCCGATCACACTGGAGCAGTACCGGGCGCTGTACTGCGTGCCGGTGCCGAAGTTCTACGAGCGGCTGCTGGGGAGGCTGCCGACCGAAGCCGAGTGGGAGATCATGGACGACATCTTCCACCGGTACTACGCCGAGCACCGGGTGCGCTGCGGACTGACCGAGGGTGCGGTGGAGCTGCTGACGGCCTGGCGGTCGGCGGGGCGCAGCCAGTCGCTGCTGAGCATGTATGTGCACGACGAACTGCTGCCGCTGGTGCGCGGGTTCGGGATCGAGGCGCACTTCATCCGGGTGGAGGGGCGGACCGGGCCGTCCGGGGGCAGCAAGGCCGAGCACATGGTGCGGCATCTCGAGGCGCTGGACGGGGCGGGAGTCGAGCCCGCGCGTACGGTGGTGATCGGGGACGCGGCGGACGACGCGGTGGCGGCGCGGTACGTCGGGGCGCGGGCCGTGCTGTACACCGGGGGGTCGCACAGCCGGGCCAGCCTGGAGGAGGCGGGGGTGCCGGTGGTGGACACGCTCGCGGAGGCCGTGGCGGAGGCGGAGCGACTGGCGGCCTGACCGGCCGGCCCGCCTCGCGCACACAGCGGCTGACCGCGTCCGCTCACCGGACCGGCTCGCGGGACCGGCCCGCCACGCTCAGGTCGCCGGCGCCTTCGCACGCAGGACCGTGAGGAACTCCCGCATCCAGGCGGAGTGATCCGGCCAGGCTCGTGCGGAGACGAGGGTGCCGTCGACGACCGCCTCGGCGTCCTGGAAGGTGGCGCCGGCGGCCTGCATGTCGAGTTCGAGCGCGGGGCAGGCGGTGACCCGGCGGCCGCTGAGGCTGTCGGTGGCGGCCGTCAGCAGGGGGCCGTGACAGATCTGGGCGACCGGCTTGTCGGTGTCGAAGAACGACTTGAGGATCTTGCGGACCTCGGGATCGTTGCGGAGGTATTCGGGGGCGCGGCCGCCGGGGATGACGACGGCCGCGTACTGGCCGGGGTCGACCTCGGAGAAGGCCAGGTCGGCGGGCCAGGTGTAGCCGGGCTTCTCGGTGTACGTGTCGAAGCCGGGTTCGAAGTCGTGGACGACGAACCGCAGCTTCTTGCGGGTGGGGGCGGCGATGTGCACCTCGTAGCCCTCCTCGCGGAGGCGCTGGTAGGGGGAGAGGACCTCCAGTGACTCCGCTGCGTCGCCGGTGACGATGAGGATCTTGGCGGTCATGTCGGGCGGCTCCTTACGGGAGGACAACCTGTCTACGGCAGACGTCCCTCCGACGGGTCCCGTTGCCACGTGGGCCTGCCGGGCCGTCGTGGATACGCCCTCCGGACCGTCTCCACCCCTGTGCATAACGTCAAACTTCCACCCCGGGATTTGTACACATACGGCTCATGACGGGTCCCCGGTCGGGAGCGATAGCCTGGTGGCGTGATCAGCGCGATAGTTCGCGGGGGCACCGGTGCCCTCGCCCTGCGCCCGGAAAGCACGGAGGACATCCGTGACCGGGCGGCAGTCGCTGGTCCTCGCGGGCGGGACGGGGACGCAAGGGTCTCCGAGGCGCCGCGCACTCCCCGGGCAAGGACGTCGCCGAGAGCAGCGTCACACCCGTCGGGCGCGCCGAGAATGGCTGATTACCCCCCGCTCCTCTCCCCTTGCGGCATAGCGTCGGATCGGACCGGACACCCCGGGCCGTGGCGGCGAGCCGGAAGGAAAGAGGCCGTACTTCCTTCTACGTCACGCAACGGCGCGCGACAGGAGCCAGAGGACAATGCAGACCAAGCTGGACGAAGCCAAGGCCGAGCTGCTCGAGAGGGCTGCTCGGGTAGCTGAGAACAGCCCGGTCGGGGGGCACCTACCGACTGGGATCACGGGCGAGGGCATTCCGGGGAGCCCGGGCAGCCCGGACCAGGAGTCCATGCTCGCGTTCCTCCAGCGCTACTACCTGCACACCGCCCCCGAGGACCTCACCGACCGCGACCCGGTCGATGTCTTCGGCGCTGCGGTCTCGCACTACCGTCTGGCCGAGAACCGCCCCCAGGGCACGGCCAACGTGCGGGTCCACACCCCGACCGTCGAGGAGAACGGGTGGACCTGCAGCCACACCGTCGTCGAGGTCGTCACCGACGACATGCCCTTCCTCGTCGACTCGGTCACCAATGAGCTGACCCGGCAGGGACGCGGCATCCACGTCGTCATCCACCCGCAGTTCGTCGTCCGGCGCGACCTCACCGGCAAGCTCATCGAGGTGCTGCCCACCCCGCCCGCCGGCGCCGAGCTCCCGCACGACGCGCACGTCGAGTCCTGGATCCACGTCGAGACCGACCGTGAGACCGACCGTGCCGACCTCAAGCAGATCACCTCCGACCTGCTGCGCGTGCTGTCCGACGTCCGGGAGGCCGTCGAGGACTGGGAGAAGATGCGGGACGCGGCGCTGCGCATGGCCGAGGGCCTGCCGGACGAGCCCGTTCCCGGTGATCTCACCGTGCCCGAGGTCGAGGAGGCCCGCGAGCTGCTGCGCTGGCTGGCCGCCGACCACTTCACCTTCCTCGGCTACCGCGAGTACCAGCTGCGCGAGGACGACTCCCTGGCCGCGGTCCCCGGCACGGGTCTCGGCATACTGCGCTCGGACCCGCACCACTCCGGCGACGAGCAGCACCCCGTCAGCCCCTCCTTCGAGCGGCTGCCGGCCGACGCCCGCGCCAAGGCCCGCGAGCACAAGCTGCTGGTGCTGACCAAGGCCAACAGCCGGGCCACCGTCCACCGGCCGTCGTACCTGGACTACATCGGCGTCAAGAAGTTCGACGCGGACGGCAACGTCGTCGGCGAGCGCCGCTTCCTCGGCCTGTTCTCCTCCGCCGCCTACACCGAGTCCGTCCGCCGGGTCCCGGTGATCCGGCGCAAGGTCGAGGAGGTGCTGGAGCGGGCCGGCTTCTCGCCGCACAGCCACGACGGCCGCGACCTGCTCCAGATCATGGAGACCTACCCGCGCGACGAGCTCTTCCAGACCCCGGTCGCCGAGCTGCAGTCCATCGTCACGTCGGTGCTGTACCTGCAGGAGCGCCGGCGGCTCAGGCTCTACCTGCGGCAGGACGAGTACGGCCGCTACTACTCCGCGCTGGTCTACCTGCCCCGCGACCGCTACACCACCGGCGTCCGGCTGCGGATCATCGACATCCTGAAGGAGGAGCTGGGCGGCACCAGCGTCGACTTCACGGCCTGGAACACCGAGTCGATCCTCTCCCGGCTGCACTTCGTCGTCCGGGTCCCGCAGGGCACCGAGCTGCCGGAGCTCAGCGACAGCGACAAGGACCGCATCGAGGCCCGCCTGGTGGAGGCGGCCCGCTCCTGGACCGACGCGTTCGCCGAGGCGCTGACCGCCGAGTGCGGCGAGGAGTACGCGGCGGAGGTGCTGCGCCGCTACAACAACGCCTTCCCCGAGGGCTACAAGGCCGACCACAGCCCGCGCGCCGCGGTCGCCGACCTCGTCCACCTGGAGCGGCTGGGCGAGGACAAGACGTTCTCGCTGAGCCTGTACGAGCCGGTGGGCGCCGCGCCCGAGGAGCGCCGCTTCAAGATCTACCAGAAGGGCGGCACGGTCTCCCTCTCCCAGGTGCTGCCGGTGCTGAGCCGGCTCGGCGTCGAGGTCACCGACGAGCGGCCGTACGAGCTGCGCTGCGCGGACCGGACGACCGCGTGGATCTACGACTTCGGGCTGCGCATGCCCCGGGCGGTGAGCGGCGGCGCGGAGTGGCTCGGCGACGACGGCCGTGAGCGCTTCCAGGACGCCTTCGCCGCCACCTGGACCGGTCGCGCGGAGAACGACGGCTTCAACTCCCTCGTGCTGAGCGCCGGCCTGACCTGGCGGCAGGCGATGGTGCTGCGGGCGTACGCCAAGTACCTGCGGCAGGCGGGCTCCACCTTCAGCCAGGACTACATGGAGGACACCCTCCGCAACAACGTCCACACCACCCGGCTGCTCGTCTCGCTCTTCGAGGCACGGATGTCGCCGGACCGGCAGCGGGCCGGGATGGAGATCGTCGACGCCCTGCTCGAGGAGCTGGGAGCGGCCCTGGACCAGGTGGCGAGCCTCGACGAGGACCGCATCCTGCGTTCCTTCCTCACCGTCATCAAGGCGACGCTGCGCACGAACTTCTTCCAGGACACGCGCGGCGGCGAGCCGCACGCCTACGTCTCCATGAAGTTCGACCCGCAGGCCATCCCCGACCTGCCGGCGCCGCGCCCGGCGTACGAGATCTGGGTGTACTCGCCGCGCGTCGAGGGCGTGCACCTGCGCTTCGGCAAGGTCGCCCGAGGCGGCCTGCGCTGGTCGGACCGCCGCGAGGACTTCCGTACCGAGATCCTCGGCCTGGTCAAGGCGCAGATGGTGAAGAACACCGTCATCGTGCCGGTCGGCGCCAAGGGCGGCTTCGTCGCCAAGCAGTTGCCGGACCCGGGCGTGGACCGGGACGCGTGGCTGGCGGAGGGCATCGCCAGCTACCGGACGTTCATCTCGGCGCTGCTGGACATCACCGACAACATGGTGGCCGGCGAGGTCGTACCGCCGCGGGACGTGGTGCGGCACGACGGGGACGACACCTACCTGGTGGTCGCGGCCGACAAGGGCACGGCGACGTTCTCCGACATCGCCAACGAGGTCGCGCAGTCGTACGAATTCTGGCTCGGCGACGCCTTCGCCTCCGGCGGCAGCGCGGGCTACGACCACAAGGGCATGGGCATCACCGCCCGGGGCGCCTGGGAGTCCGTCAAGCGGCACTTCCGGGAGCTGGGCGTGGACACCCAGACCCAGGACTTCACGGTGGTCGGCATCGGCGACATGTCCGGTGACGTGTTCGGCAACGGCATGCTGCTGAGCGAGCACATCCGCCTGGTCGCCGCCTTCGACCACCGGCACATCTTCATCGACCCGAACCCGGACGCGGCCGTCTCCTACGCCGAGCGCCGCCGTCTGTTCGACCTGCCCCGCTCCAGCTGGGCCGACTACGACACGGACCTGCTGTCGGCGGGCGGCGGGGTGTTCCCGCGCACCGCCAAGTCCATCCCGGTCAACGCGCACATCCGCGAGGCGCTCGGCATCGAGGGCAAGGTCACCAAGCTGACCCCGGCCGAGCTGATGAAGGCGATCCTCGGGGCGCCGGTGGACCTGCTGTGGAACGGCGGCATCGGCACGTACGTCAAGGCGTCCACCGAGTCCAACGCGGACGTCGGCGACAAGGCCAACGACGCCATCCGCGTCGACGGCGCCGACCTGCGCGTCAAGGTCGTCGGCGAGGGCGGCAACCTGGGCCTGACCCAGCTCGGCCGCATCGAGTTCGCGATGCAGGGCGGCAAGATCAACACCGACGCGATCGACAACAGCGCGGGCGTGGACACCTCCGACCACGAGGTGAACATCAAGATCCTGCTCAACGGCCTGGTCACGGACGGCGACATGACCGTCAAGCAGCGCAACAAGCTGCTCGCTGAGATGACCGACGAGGTCGGCCGTCTGGTCCTGCGCAACAACTACGCGCAGAACACCGCGATCGCCAACGCGCTGGCCCAGTCCAAGGACATGCTCCACGCCCAGCAGCGCTTCATCCGCCACCTGGTGCACGAGGGCCACCTCGACCGGGCGCTGGAGTTCCTGCCCACCGACCGCCAGATCCGCGAGCGGCTGACCCAGGGCCAGGGGCTGACCAGCCCGGAGACGGCCGTCCTGCTGGCCTACACGAAGATCACGGTCGCCGAGGAGCTGCTGCACACCTCGCTGCCGGACGACCCGTACCTGCGCGGCCTGCTGCACGCGTACTTCCCGGCCGCGCTGCGCGAGCAGTTCGCCGACCGGGTCGACGGCCACCCGCTGCGCCGCGAGATCACCACGACCGTACTGGTCAACGACACGGTCAACACGGGCGGTACGACGTACCTGCACCGGCTGCGCGAGGAGACCGGTGCCTCCCTGGAGGAGATCGTCCGGGCCCAGACCGTGGCCCGTACGCTCTTCTGCTCGGCGCCGGTGTGGGACGCGGTCGAGGCACTCGACAACCAGGTCGACGCCGCCGTCCAGACCCGTATCCGCCTGCACTCGCGCCGTCTGGTCGAGCGCGGCACGCGCTGGCTGCTGAACAACCGGCCGCAGCCGTTGCAGCTCGCCGAGACCGTCGAGTTCTTCGCCGAACGGGTCGAGCAGGTCTGGCAGCAGCTGCCCAAGCTGCTGCGCGGCGAGGACCTGGAGTGGTACCAGCACGTGTACGACGAGCTGGCCGCGGCCGGCGTCCCGGACGAGCTGGCGACCCGGGTGGCCGGGTTCTCCTCGGCCTTCCCGACGCTGGACATCGTCTCGGTGGCCGACCGCATGGGCAAGGAGCCGCTGGACGTCGCCGAGGTCTACTACGACCTCGCCGACCGCCTGCGCATCACCCAGCTCATGGACCGCATCATCGAACTGCCCCGCGCCGACCGCTGGCAGTCCATGGCCCGCGCCTCCATCCGCGAGGACCTGTACGCGGCCCACGCGTCCCTCACCGCGGACGTCCTCGCGGCCGGCAACGGCACCTCGACCCCCGAGCAGCGCTTCGAGGCCTGGGAGCGGAAGAACACGGCGATCCTGGGCCGGGCGCGGACCACCCTGGAGGAGATCCGCGGCTCGGAGACCTTCGACCTCGCCAACCTCTCGGTGGCGATGCGGACGATGCGGACGCTGCTGCGCACGCACTCGTAGACGCAAGGCGGGGGGGGGGGGGGCGCCCCGGGGGGGGGGGGGGGGGCGGGGCGGCCCGGCGGGGCGGA
>NZ_JBEXLP010000091.1:15561-28298 GCF_040610035.1 Streptomyces sp. NPDC004542 | reverse complement strand
CGCCGCGTTCCTCGTCGGAAGGCGCGGGCATCCACACCGTCGTGTTCACCACGATGCCGCCGTCACGGACCACGGAGGTCAGCGCGGCCAATTCCGGCCCGGGTGCTGCCCGGGGCGGCGGGGGTGCTCGCCGGGGCCTGCGGGATCGCCGGGTGCCTGGCCACCTCGTGGTGGGCGGGAGTCCTGCCGTCGTTCGCGTCGCACTCGCTGCACCTGTCGGCGTCCGCGGACGCCGGAGTGGGTCCGGCCCAGTGGGCGGCGTACGCCGGGGCCGGCGCGCTCGGGCTGCTGGGCTTCGGCGGCCTCACCCGCGGCCGGACCGGGCGGGCGTGGGTGCTCGGGCTGTTCGGCCGCTACGGAGGAACGGTTCGCCGCACCGGCCTGCTGTGGGTCAACCCGCTGACCCGGCGGCACCGGGTCGACGTACGGCTGCGGCACTGGCGCAGCGAGCCGATGCCGGCCGGTGACGGCAACGGGGTGGCGCTGCGCGTGGTGGTCCTGCTGGTGTGGCGGGTGCGGGACACGGCGCGGGCCTGTCTCGGTGTGGAGGACCACGAGACGTACCTGCGGGAGTGCGTGGAGGCCGCGCTGGCCCGGGTGCCGGTGGAGGTGCCGGACGGCGGGCGGGCGTTCGTGGCCGCGGCGGGCGACGCGCTGACCCGGCTGGTGGCGGCGGACGCGGCGGCCGTCGGCCTGGAGGTGTTCTCGGTGCGGCCGGTCCGGGTCGAGTACGCGCCCGAGGTCGCCGCCGTGATGCAGCGGCGGCGGATCGCGGCGCTGGACGCCCAGCAGCGGTCCCGCATGCTCACCTCGGTCGTCGACTCGGTGGAGGACACGGTGACCCGGCTGACCGTGCGGGGGCTCGTCGACCTCGACGACTACGAACGCAAGTCGCTGGTGCGGGACCTGACGGTGGCGTTCTGCGTGGGGCGGCCGCAGCCGGAGGTGTGAGGGGAGAAGCCACCGAGGCCGGGGCGGTGGACGCGGCCGCCTTCGAGCGGCGGTTCGGGGTGCGGCTGGTGGAGGGGTACGGCTGGGCCGCGCGGACGACCGCCTCCGCGTCGACAGCGAGAACCTGGCCGCCGCGATGATCGAGAACATCCTCGCCCGGTACGAGGGCGCCACGGCCGTCGCCGTGTACGCGGTGCCGGACCCGGTGGCCGGGGACCAGGTGATGGCGGCCCTCGCCGGGTCCTTCGACCCGGCCGCCTTCGCCGGGTTCCTGCTCGCCCAGCCCGACCTGGGCACCAAGACGGCCCCCCGGTTCGTCCGGGTGGTGGAGCGGATGCCGGTGACCGCCACCAACAAGATCCAGCGGGCGGCGCTCAGGCGGGAGGGCTTCCGGTGCCACGATCCGGTGTGGTGGCGGTCGCCGGGACAGTCCGGGTTCCTCAGGCTGACCGCCGGGGACAGGGCCGCGCTGGTCGAGGAGTACCGGGTGCGGGGGCGGGAGGAGTTGCTCACCCGCTGACGGCCGGGGCGCCGAGGCGACGAGAAGGGGCCCCTCGCTCGAAGCGAAGGGCCCCTCATCCGTGCGCCGCCAGGGACTCGAACCCCGGACCCGCTGATTAAGAGTCAGCTGCTCTAACCAACTGAGCTAGCGGCGCATGACTCCCGCCTTCCGCTTCCCGCGGTCGGCGACTAAGAAAATACTACCTGGTCCGCGACGGTGCTCGTGACCACCCGGGGGCCGGTTCCGGACCGGTTTCTAGATCGCCAGCGACAGCAGCACCGGCGCCGCGTTCCGGTTCAGCGCGTCCGCGGCCCGGCGCAGGCGGTGGGCGTGCTCGACCGGGAGGGACAGCGCCAGGCAGCCCACCGAGGCGCCCGCCGTGATCGGGACCGCCGCGCAGACCGTGCCGACCGCGTACTCCTGGAGGTCCAGCACGGGCACCGTCGGCGGCTGGGACTCCAGGCGGGACAGCAGGAGCTTGTCGCTGGTGATGGTGCGCGAGGTGAGGCGGGCCATCTTGTGGCGGGAGAGGTGGTCGCGCCGGGCGTGGTGGTCGAGCTGGGTCAGCAGGCTCTTGCCGATCGCGGTGGCGTGGGCGGAGCAACGGAAGTCGACCCACTCGTTGACCGCGGGCGTGGCCGGACCGACCGCGCACTGGGTGATCCTGACCTCGCCGTCGACGTACCGGCTCATGTAGACGGCCGCGCCGACCGAGTCGCGCAGCCGTTCGAGGGTGTGCTGGAGCCGCTCGCGCAGGGCGTCCTCGCGGTCGTGGGACGAGGCGAGCCGGGTGAGGGCCGCCCCGGTGACGTACACCCCGTCGGCGACCTGCTCGACGTACCCCTCGCGGCGCAGCATGCGCAGCAGGGCGGTCAGGCGCTCGGGGGCTATGCGGGTGTGGCGGGCCAGTTCGGTTTCGGTCACCCCGGTGGTGTGGCGTGCCACGGTCTCCAGGACGCGCAAGGCGTCCTGGGCGGAGTGGTTCGGGGCGGTCGGCTCGTGCTTCAGCGCCACGGTGGTCCCCCTGCGCTCGCTCTGTGGGCCGCGATCCGGACGGCGGATCCTTATCACGATAACCGGCAAGAGCCGCGCGGAGAGGGTTCGTTGGCGAGAAAGTGACCCGCCTTTGGCCTCTCGACATGCGGCGCGGGCCCACCGGAAGGGGCCCGTCATATGCCGGTGGCAGGAGCCGACGTCCGGACCTCGCGTGATGACGCCTTCACATCGCGTAGCCGGATCCCGCGGTCAGAGAACCGCGCCGAGGAATTCCCGGGTCCGCTCCTGTTCCGGATCGCCGAAGATCCGCTCCGGCGGTCCCGACTCGATGACCCGCCCGCCGTCGAACATCAGTACCTGGTCGGAGATGTCCCGGGCGAAGCCCATCTCATGGGTCACGCAGAGCATCGTGATGTCGGTGGTGCGGGCGATGTCCCTGAGGACGTCGAGCACCCCCGCGACCAGCTCCGGGTCGAGCGCGGAGGTCACCTCGTCCAGGAGCAGCACCTTCGGCCGCATCGCCAGCGCCCGGGCGATCGCCACCCGCTGCTGCTGGCCGCCGGACAGCTGCGTCGGCCGCGCGTCGCGCTTGTCGGCCAGGCCCACCAGCTCCAGCAGTTCCACGGCCCGCGCCTCCGCCTCGTCCTTGGACAGGCCGAGCACGGTCACCGGGGCCTCGGTGATGTTGCGCAGCACGCTCATGTTCGGGAACAGGTTGAACTGCTGGAACACCATCCCGATCCTCTTGCGGACCTCGCGCACCTCCTTCTCGGAGGCCGGGAAGAGCCGCTCCCCGTCGACCGTGATCGTGCCCTCGTCGGGCTCGGTCAGGGTCATCAGCAGCCGCAGGATCGTGGTCTTGCCGGAACCGGAGGGGCCGATCAGGGTGACGTGCTTGCCGGCGTCGACGGAGAAGTTCAGCCGGTCGAGCACGGTGTTCGTGCCGAACCGCTTGGTGATCCCGTCCAGCCGGATCAGCTCGCCCCCGCCGGTGGCCGGGTCGGCACTCGTGCCGGGTTCTTTCCTCAGGGGGGTGTCAGCGGACAAGGCGTCGCTCCAGGGCTCGCAGGAGAAGGGAGGCCAGGTAGGAAATGAGGATGAAGGCCACGCCGATCACGGTGAGCGGCTCGGTGAACTGGAAGTGCTGCTGGGAGTAGAGGCGCGCCTGTCCGAGCATCTCCAGGACGGTGATCACCATCAGCATCGGCGTGTCCTTGAGCATCGAGATCACGTAGTTGCCGAGGGCGGGGACGACGCGGCGGACGGCCTGCGGCAGGATCACCGCGGTCCACGTCCGGCTCCGGGGCAGGTTCAGCGCTGTCGCGGCCTCCCACTGGCCGGGGGGCACCGCCTCGATGCCGGCCCGGTAGACCTGCATCGTGTACGTCGAGTAGTGCAGGCCGATCGCGAAGACGCCGGTGGCCAGTGCCGAGAAGGTCAGGCCCCACTCGGGCAGCACGTAGAAGAGGAAGAACAGCTGCACCAGCAGCGGGGTGTTGCGGACGAACTCGGTGACCACTCCGACCGGCCAGCGCACCAGGGTGTACCACCCGCGCGAGTCTGTTCGAGCGTGGGGGAGGGTCGGCGTCCACATCAGCAGCGCCCACACCAGTCCCAGGGCGAACGAGAGCAGCGAGCCGAGGGCCAGCGTCTCCAGCGTGATCCGCAGACCGTCCCAGAAGTGCGGCATGAATCCGCCGACGGCGCTCCAGTCCCACTTCATGCGGCACCTCCGCCCGCGGCTCCCACGCCGGTCGTCTGCGCGCGCTTGCGTTCACGCGCCGTCGTCTTTGTCCCGGGGTCCTTGCCGACCCCGGCCTTCAGCCGCTTCTCCAGCCCCCGCATCAGCCGGGTGATCACGAAGGCGATCATGAAGTAGATCAGCAGGACGTAGGTGTAGATCTCCGCGCTCTGCTGGAGCGCCAGCCGCACCAGGTTGGCGCTGAAGGTCAGGTCGCCCATGCCCATGACGGAGACCAGCGCGGTGCCCTTGAGCAGCTCGATCAGCAGGTTGCAGAACGGCGGGACCATCTCCGGCACCGCCTGCGGCAGCAGGATCAGCCTCAGGCGCTGCGCGGGCGTGAAGCTCAGCGCGACCCCGCCCTCCCGCTGCGCCGGGTCGACGGCCTGCAGCGCGCCGCGCACGATCTCCGCGCCGTACGCCCCGTAGGTGAGGCCGAGCGCCAGGGTGCCGGCCCACATGGGCACCAGCTGCCAGCCGAAGGCGATCGGCAGCACGAAAAACACCCAGAAGATCATCACGAGGGCCGAGGTGCCGCGGAACACCTCGGTGTAGAAGCCGGCGAGGAAGCGGACGATCCGCAGCCGGTGGGTGCGGGCGATGCCCACCACGAAGGAGACGGCCGTGGCCAGCAGCGCGCTATACACCAGCAGCTGGACCGTGGTCCAGACTCCCTCGAGTACGAGTTCCCAGAGTCCCGAGGTCATCCGCCGCACAGCTCCTTCGCGGTCAGATCGGTCATCTCGGCCTCGGTGAAGCCGAACGGCCGCAGGATGCGGAGCAGTTCGCCGCTCTTCTTCATCTTGTGCAGCTCGACGTCGAAGGCGTCCCGGAGCCTGGTCTCGGTCGGCCGGAACGCGAACGCGCCGCCGTCCACGTGCGGTGTGCCGTCGACGAGCGGTTTGAAGGGCTGGGTGGCCTCGGCCTTGGCCGACTTCTTCACCACCTCGCGGGTGGTCAGGGCGGTACCGGCGAACACGTCGACGCGCCCGGCCTCCACCGCGTTGAGTCCGGCGACCTGGTCCGGGACGATCAGGATGTCGCTCTCCTTGTAACCCGCTTCGACGGCGTACTGGATCTCGGCGTATCCGGTTCCGGTGGCGAATCTGGCCTTCTTCGCCACGACGTCCTTGTAGTCGTGCAGGCCTTTCGGGTTGCCCTTGCGCACGATGAAGGAGTCGAGCATCTGGTAGTCGGGATCGGCGAAGATCACCTGCTTGCAGCGCTCGGGATTGACGTACATCCCGGCGGCCACGACGTCGAACTGCTGCGAGTTCAGGCCGGGGATGAGCGAGCCGAACTCGGTCGGCACCGGCTGCACCCGGTCCACCCCGAGCCGCTTGAAGACGGCCCGCGCCAACTCCGGTGCCTCACCGGTCAGCCGGCCGTCCTTGCCGATGTACCCGAAGGGGATCTCGCCCGCGATCCCGAGGCGTACGACACCCTGGGCCCGGAGCCGGTCGAGCAGCTCGCCGCCGTTCGCGGTCGACGCGGTGGCCACGCGCGAGCAGCCCGCGGCGCCCAGCGCGCCGACCGCCGCGATGCCGGTGAGCACCGAGCGGCGGCTGCGTCTGCGTTCGTATCCGGTTGTGTGATCGTCGTACCCGAGTGGAGCCATGGCGGCGCGGCTACCCGAACGCAAGAGAGTTATGCGCCACGGTTTTCAGGCGCCTGCGGCGGTACGCGGCGTGCACGGGGTACCCGTACCGCCGGCCGGACGAACCGCAGGAGGGCAGGACATGACCGCACTCGGAATCCTCTACCCGGGTCACTTCGCCGACGACGACTTCGCGCGCATCGAGCAGCTCCTCGGCAGCGACATCCGGGTGGACCTGGTCCGCACCGAGGCCGCCGAGGACCACCACCGGGCCGACGCGCCACGGGATACCGCCTCGCCCGAACGGCTCGCGGCGGGCGTGGAGGGGCTGCGGCTGTCGGGCGCGGAGGCGGTGGTGTGGGCGTCCCCCGGCGGCAGCTTCGACGACGACTGGGAGGGCGCCCACGAGCAGGTGCGCGACCTGGCCCGGGCGGCGGGCCTGCCGGCCTCCTCGACTTCCTTCGGCTTCGTGCACGCGGCGCGGGAGCTCGGGGCGCGCCGGGTGGCCGTCGCCGCGCCCGGTCCGAAGGAGGCGGCCGACCTGTTCGCGGACTTCCTGCGGGCCGGGGGCGTGGAGGTGGCCGGCGTGCGGGCGGCGGGAGCCGTGACGGCGCAGCAGATCGCCGGGTGGGGCGAGGCGGAGACGCTGGCGCTGGCACGGGCGGCGGACGTCGCCGGGGCGGAGGCGGTGGTCCTGCCGGACACCGCGTGGCACACGGCGGCGTACGTCCGGCTCCTCGAGGAGGCCCTGGGCAAACCGGTCCTCACGGCGAACCAGGTCACGGTGTGGGAGGCGCTGCGGCTGGCCGACCGCCGGGTGAACGCGCCGGAACTCGGGGCGCTGTTCACCCGGGAGCCGATCGTGCAGGTCTGAGGATCCGCCGCCCGGACGGGTCGCCTCCCGGGCCGCCCGTCCGGGCGGCCCGGGAATAAACCGGAGCCACCCTCCTGTTAAGCCTCTCCACAGGCCACCGCCGAGCAACAGGAGGCACCCACCGTGTCGGCAGACGAGATCCGGGGAACCGCGCAGGGGAGCGCCCCCGTCCCCCTCTCCGTGCTGGATCTGGTGACCGTCGGTGCGGGGAGTACCGCCACCGACGCACTGCGGACCGGAGTCGCGCTGTCGCGGCTCGCGGAGTCGCGGGGCTTCCACCGCTACTGGGTGGCCGAGCACCACTCGATGCCCGGAGTGGCATCCTCCTCGCCGGCCGTGATCCTGGCGCACCTCGCCGCGCACACCGAACGGATCCGGCTCGGCTCGGGCGGGGTGATGCTGCCGAACCACGCGCCCCTGGTCATCGCCGAGCAGTTCGGGACGCTGGAGGCCATGGCGCCCGGGCGGATCGACCTCGGGCTGGGCCGGGCACCCGGGACCGACGGTGCCACCGCGGCCGCGCTGCGGCGCACGGACACGCTGAACGAGGGCGCCGACGACTTCCCGCAGCAGCTGGCCGAGCTCACCCGCTTCCTCGACGACGACTTCCCCGACGGGCATCCGTACCGCAGGATCCACGCCGTACCCGGCCCGGTCCAGGCGACCTCCCCGGGCGGCGTCCAGTCACCGCACCGCCCGCCGGTCTGGCTCCTCGGCTCCTCCGGCTTCAGCGCCCGCCTCGCCGGACTGCTCGGCCTGCCCTTCGCCTTCGCGCACCACTTCTCGGCGCAGAACACGATCCCGGCCCTCGACCTGTACCGGGAGTCCTTCCGGCCGTCCGCGGTGCTCGACCGGCCCTACGCCCTGATCGGTGTCTCCGCGCTCGCCACCGACGACGAGAAGGAGGCAGGCCGGCAGGTGCGTTCCGCCGCCCTGAACATGATCCGCCTGCGCACCGGCCGTCCCGGCCTCTTCCCGAGCCCCGAAGAGGCCGAGGCCCACGAGTTCAGCCCGATGGAGGAGGAGTTCGTCGCCTCTTGGGCCGGCAACATCGTCCACGGCGCGGCCGACGAAGTGCGCACCGGCCTCGACGAGCTGCAGAAGCGCACCGGAGCCGACGAACTGATGCTGACCTCGCACGCCCACCGTGGCGAACTCCGGCTCCGCTCGTACGAACTCATCGCCGACGCCTACGGATTGCCGGTCCTGTAGGTCCGGGCGCCGTCGGGCGGGGTGGTGGCCGGGCTCGTGGGGATCCGCGGTGGACGCCTACGGGTTGCCGACCGCGGCGGTCTGGGCGCCCAGCAGCTCGGAGATACGATCCGGCGGCACCGGCCGGGAGTACAGCCAGCCCTGACCGGTGTCGCAGCCGATCCGCCGTAGCCGGGTGGCCTGGGCGGAGGTCTCCACGCACTCGGCGGTGACCGTGAGGCCCAGGCGGTGGGCCAGCTGGATCATCGCCTCGACGATGACCTCGTCGGCCGGGTTCGGCGCGGGGGTCGCGTCCGTGGCCTCCTCGTACTGGAAGCCGCGCACGAAGGAGCCGTCCAGCTTGAGGACCGACACCGGCAGCCGGCTGAGATACGCCAGGTTCGAGTAGCCGGTGCCGAAGTCGTCGATGGCGATGCCCACGCCCATGTCGCTGAGGGCCTTCAGGGCCTGGAGCGGGCGGCCCGCCGAGCCCATCACCGCCGACTCGGTCAGCTCCAGTTGGAGCAGCGGCGGGGCGAGGCCGGTCTCGGCGAGGATCTCCGCCACGTCCGCCACCAGGTCGGAGTCCCACACCTGGCGCACGGCCACGTTGACGCTCACGAAGATCGGCGGCTCCTCGGGGTGGTCCAGGTGCCAGCGGCGGGCCTGACGGCAGGCGGTCGCCAGGGCCCAGCGGCCCAGCGGGACGATCGAACCATCCTCCTCGGCCAGTCCGATGAACCGATTCGGCGTGAGCAGCCCGAACTGCGGGTGGTTCCAGCGGACCAGGGCCTCGACGCCCCGCAGACGGCCGTCCTCCATGGCCACCAGCGGCTGGTACTCCAGCACGAACTCGCCGCGGTCGATGGCATGGCGGAGCGTGGAGGACAGGGCCTGGCGGGTCATGCGGTGCGCGTTGCGCTCGGGGTCGAACAGCGTCCAGCGGTCCTTGCCGTCGGCCTTCGCCCAGTACAGGGTCGTGTCCGCGGCCTGCATCAGACCGGTGGCGGTGGTGCCGGCCGCATGGCGTTCCACGACGCCGATCGACGCGGACAACGACAGCCGCCGGCCCGCCAGGTCGAAGGGATCCCGGAGGGCCTTCAGCGCCGCCTCGGCCAGCTCGGCGAGTTGCTCCGTTCCGGTGGAGTCCTCCACCAGCAGCGCGAACTCGTCGCCGCCGAGCCTGGCCACCAGGGGGGCGCCCGACCGGGTGTACCCGGCCTCGCCGGCCACCCGGGTCAGGCGCTCGGCCACGGCGGCCAGCAGGCGGTCGCCGACGCGGTGGCCGAGGGTGTCGTTGACCGCCTTGAAGCCGTCCAGATCCAGGTAGCACAGCCCGATCCGGCCGGTGCCGCCCGGCTCGTACGACTCCGCCTCCAGCGCGGCCGACAGGCGCTCGAAGAACAGCGTGCGGTTGGGCAGCCGGGTCACCGGATCGTGCATCTGCAAGTGCCTGAGGCGGGCCTGGAGTTCACGGCATGCGCTGATGTCGGCGACGGACAGCAGGACGCCCGGCGCGGCGTCCGCCAGGGGAGTGACGGTGACCTGCACCCACAGCGAGTGGCCGTCGGGATGTTTGAGCCGGCGGGTGCAGCGCAGCTTGGCCTGCCGGCCGCGCAGGACCTCGCGGTAGGCGTGCCGGATCCGGGCCTCGGAGGCCAGGTCCACCAGGTCGGCGGCGACCTGACCGGCCAGCGCGGCGGGGTCGGTGCCGAGCAGGGTGCCCAGGGCGGCGTTGGCGTCGGCGACCAGGCCCTCGCCGTCGACGACCGCCAGCGCGAGCGGGGCGGCCTCGAAGACGGAGCGGTAGGCCCACCCCGCACGGGCAGGTGCCACATTGTCACTCTCTGTGACGGCTGACCGCTCGAGGTCTGCCGCGGGCGTCGGCCCTTCGGACGTTCCGCTCACCGCTCGCTCCCGCAGTGCACTCGATGCTCTGTCCGTGCAGGAAAGTGTGCCGATCATAGAGGCTGGCCCGGGGGCCTTCCAGTCGCGGTCCGGTCTCCCGGGCGCCCCGACGGTTGTGGCAGATCGTTTCTGCCCGTCCCTGGGCGGGTTCTTCGGGTGCCCGACCGGATGTGACGTTCCGTGAACGCTTCGGGGTGTCGGCCATTCGGAGTACTCCGCGTCCCTCACCCTTCTGGTGCAGGCAAACAGGACGTAACGCCACAAAGTCACACAGGCTGGATGCGGTGTCCCGCGAACCGCATCCGGAGGTCCCCGTGCCGCGTCAGCTGCCCCTCGAGCGGCCTTCCCGAGAGGCCCTTGCGAGGCTCGGGCGGGCCGGCGCCCGGCCCCGGCTGCGCAGCACGGCCGCGGTGCTCACCGTGATGTCGGCGCTCGCGGCGACCTCGGTCCTGACCGTCCCCTCGGTCGCCGAGCCGTTCACCACGGCGCCGTGCGCCCTCCGCAGGACCGACGCGCACCACTCGGAGGGCGTGGACACCTGGAACGCCGCCTACACCCGCCCGTCGCGCGTGCTCGACGCGGTCCTGGTGTTCCTGTCCTTCCCGGACTCCACCCCCCGCACCACGCCCGCCGAACTGACCGCCGACCACTTCCCGGCCGCCAACGACTACTTCCGGCGCGCCTCCTACGGCCGGTTCGCCCTGCGCCCGCATCCGCTGCGGCGCTGGCTGCGCATGCCGCAGCCGTCGACGTCGTACGCCATGAAGCGCGACTGGGACCCGGACCGGCGGGCCGCCTACCTGCGGGACGCGTTCGCCGCGGCCGACCCCGAGGTGGACTTCTCCCGCTACGGCGTCGTGTACTTCGTCGCCGACCCGGACGCGCCCGGCGTGGACTCCGACGCGACGAAGGTGGTCAACCTGGACACTCCGACCCACGTCGACGGCACGGACGTCCGGCGGGTGGTCACGGTCTTCGAGCGGCACCCGCCGGACCGCCTGGTGCTCGCGCACGAGACCGGGCACGTCTTCGACCTGCCGGACCTCTACCACCGCCCGGTGGACGGCAAGGGGGACTGGGACACCTACGTCGGCGACTGGGACCTGATGGGCAGCCAGTTCGGGCTGGCCCCGGATCTGTTCGGCTGGCACAAGTGGAAGCTGGGCTGGCTGGGGCCGCGCCAGGTCGAGTGCGTGCGGGGCGGTGGTTCCACCCGGCTGACGCTGGAGCCCCTGGCCGCGGGTCCGGGCGCCCCGGTCGCGGGCGCCGCGGGTGCGCCGGCCTTCGGGCTCGGCGACGGGGTGAAGCTCGCCCTCGTCCGCACCGGCCCCGAGTCCGTCCTCGCCTTCGAGGTGCGCGGCCCCGCCGGGAACGACAGCGCGGCCTGCCGCTCGGGCGTCCTGGTGTACCGGGTGCGCGGCGGGGCGGAGTCCGGGGACGGGCCCATCCAAGTGGTCGACGCCCACCCGCGTACCGAGGCCTGCTGGGAGAACTCGGTGTACCCGCCCCTCGCCGACGCGCCGGTCGCCCTCGGCGAGAGCTTCACGGTGCCGGGGGAGGGCGTGCGGGTGGAGGTGGAGGACCGGACGCCGTCGGGAGCGTGGACGGTGAAGATCACGCCGGGGCCGGGGCCGGGGCCGGGGCCGGGGGGTGCGGGGTGAACCCGGGCCACGAGCACATGACGACAGAGGGTCACATTCTCGCGAATGTGACCCTCTGCTGTCTGTGCGCCGCCAGGGACTCGAACCCCGGACCCGCTGATTAAGAGTCAGCTGCTCTAACCAACTGAGCTAGCGGCGCCTGCTGACGTCGTAGACCTTAGCATCCTGATCGGCGGGAGGAAAAATCGATATCCGCACCTCGCTGCGGGCCGCCCGGACGGCCGCCCACAGCACGACCTCCGGGGCGGGCAGCCACGGTTCGCGGGTGCCGGGGGCGACGAGCCAGCGGGCACCGTCGGAGGCGGAGGCGTCACCGCCCGTGAGCGCCGGAACGGTCACGGCGTCCCCCTTGCCGTGGCAGAGCAGCGGGGGAATGGCCCAGCTCCACTCCTCCCAGGCCAGCAGGGAGGGCAGCCGCTGTGCCGTCCGCGGCGCGGCGAACAGCAGCATCCGGCCCCGGTACACCGCCACCGGGCCCGATCCCGGCCCTTCGTCCCACAGCCGGTCCAGCATCCGGCGGCCGAAGACCACCGGCACGTTCACCACGTCGAAGACGGTTCCGCAGGACAGCACAAGGGGAGCCGTCCCGCTCCGTGGCCGCCTCCCCGCCGAGGCCAGCCATTCGGCACCGTCCGCGGTCACTCCCGTGAGGTCGCTGCGCGCACTTCTCATACCGACCACATCTACCGGCTGTGAGCACCTGACAGCGCTGGGTTGCCGGAAACGGGGACAAGCTGAGCCGCGAGGGGGTATCTTGCCCGCCTGGCATATGCCAGGCGGGTGGCGCGGCGGCCCAGGGCGCCTGCATCACACCGGGTCCGCGGACCCCCGTCCCTCGGCGGTGGTCCCCCGCATCAGATCCCTGCCGAACTCCACCATCTTCTTGGCATAGTCCTCGGTCCACTCCGCCCGCTCGGCGATGTCCGCCGCCGTCAGCCGGTCGAAGCGCCGCGGATCGGCCAGCTGGGCCGCCGCGATGGCCTGGAACTCCATCGCCCGGTCGGTCGCCGCACGGAACGCCTGCGTCAGCTCTGTCGCCCGCGCCAGCAGGGCCCGCGGATCCTCGATCGACTCCAGGTCGAAGAAGTGCTCGGGATCGGCGGCCGCCTCGGCGGGCTCGAAGAGCAGGGGCGCGGGGCGTAGCCGCGGGTCGTGCCGACGCGGCGTGGGCTCCGCCATGTCTTTCTCCTCCTCGTACGGTTCGGTGGGGCGCCGCCTCCTCGGTGGGCCGCCTCCCATTGTCCCGCCTCCCCGCAAGAGCACGCCGCCGCGCCCTTGGGCAGTCGGCGGCGGCGTGCCGTACTCCGTCCGGCGGG
>NZ_JBEXLP010000091.1:0-15462 GCF_040610035.1 Streptomyces sp. NPDC004542 | reverse complement strand
GGGGTGTGGTGGTCGGGGGTGGTCATGGGCGCCAGGGGATGCGGTGTTCGGTGAGGTGGGCGAGTACCGCGTGGTTCGCCTCCCACCCGTCAGGGCTGTGTTCTTGGGCCGCCTTCGGCGGCGTGCCGTACTCCGTCCGGCGGGGGGTGTGGTGGTCGGGGGTGGTCATGGGCGCCAGGGGATGCGGTGTTCGGTGAGGTGGGCGAGTACCGCGTGGTTCGCCTCCCACCCGTCAGGGAACTTCACCAGTGTCCCCAGCTGTACCGGCTCGGTCGACGGGTAGTCGTCCAGCAGGTCGCCCACGCCCGCCCGGCACACCACGACGCACGCGTGCCGGTGCCGGGAGGCGAGGACGCACAGTCGGCCCGTTTCCAGGTGGAAGGCGGTGGCGTCGGGGCGGCCCGACAGCGGGTGCAGGACGACCGTGACGTCGAACTCCCGGCCCTGCAGCCGGTTCGCCGTGTCCACCGTCACCTCGGCGACGCCCAGCGCGGCCAGCGCGGCCCGCACCGCCGCCGCCTGGTCCCGGTGGGCCGTGCCGACGGCGATCCGGTCGGCGGTGAGGGGAGCCGGATCCGGTGAGCGCTCCGAGACCGCCGCACCACCCCGGTCCAGCAGCCGCCGTACCACCGTGGCCACGGCCCGTACCGCCTCCGGATCCGTCCGCGGCGTGTGCCGCGCGGGCAGTTCCAGCAGCCCCCAGCCCGAGGCCGCCGCCTCGTCGATCACCCGGTCGGGGCCGGAGCCGTCGGACGGGACGGCGAAGGCCAGGCGACGGTCGCCGTGGTCCGTGCCGCTGCGGAACGGGGTGAAGGGGTAGAAGGCGTCCGACACCAGGGGGGCCGCCGAGGCCGGCAGACGCCAGGACACCGGCAGGCGGTGCTGCGGCAGCTCGGGGTTGTGGGCGAGGAGGGTGGTGACGGCCGAGGCGGACGGATCGTACGACAGGCCCGCCCACTGCTCGCTGCCCACGAGGGCGAACGGGTCCAGCTGCCCCGGGTCACCCACGAACAGCGCCCGCTCGAACAGCCCGGCCACGGCGAGCAGCGCGTCCGAGCGCATCTGGTACGCCTCGTCCACGATGGCGTGCCGCCACGGCTCGTCCACCGTGACGTGCGCCCACTTCGCGGCGGTCGACAGCACCACCGGGATCCCGGCCAGCTCGCCCGCCTTCGCCGACTTCCGTACGTTCGGCAGGTCGTTCAGGGCCTTGTCGTACGGGTCGGCGTCGCTGCTGTGCAGGCGGCCGACGGGCAGCTCCGGGTTCTTCTCGGCGAGCCGCATCACCAGGTCGTCGACCTGCGCGTTGGTCTGCGCGACCACCATCAGCGGGCGCCCGGCGTCGGCGAGTTCCAGCGCCGCGCGGACGACGAGCGTGGACTTGCCGGCGCCCGGCGGGGAGTCCACGACCACACCCCGGTGGGTGCCGTGCAGGGTGTCGCTCAGGATCGCGTCGGTGGCGCGCGTGGCCGCGGCCCCGGGGTCGAACACGGCCTCGGTGGTCACAGCGCGTCCTCCTCGGTGACGGGATCGGGAGCCTCCGGCACGGCCGCCGCCTCACCCGGCGGCCCGCCGTGCGTCCACGGCGTCTCCTCCGGGTCGGGCAGCTTCGCCCCGCCGCGCTGCTCGTGCTCGAACAGGGTGAAGCAGACCCGGTCGCCCTTCTCCGGGACCGACCCGGCCTCCGGCTCCTTGCCGCGGCCCATCTTGTCGACGATCCGCAGGACGACGAGCCCCTCACCCTCGGCGCCGGCGAACCCGGCGAACTCGGCCGCCTGCGGCTTCCCGCCCAGCGAGCGGTACACCTTCGCCCGCTCCCCGAGGTGCGGCCGGTCGTCCGTGCGCACGGTCACCAGCGGGCGCGGGCTGGGCCGCTTCCCCTCGCTGTAGGCCATGACGACCTCCGTGACCTCGCCCGCGAACGCCTCCCCGGCCAGCCTGCGTCCCGCCATCACCAGCGGGTCGTCGAGGGCCTCCTGCGCCTCGAGACGGGCCTGCTCGCGCTCGCGCGTGGCCAGCTTGTTGGCTGCCGTCACCGCGTCGTCGCGGCGGGGCTGCGGGGGTTCCCCGGCGAGCACACGGTCGCGGTGGCCGGTGAACGACCAGCGGTCGCGCGTCCACCGCTCCTCGACGTGCGCCCCCTCCGGCAGGGCCCGCAGCAGGTCGATCCCGCGCCACACCGTCCTCCAGGTGGGCAGGGTGACGCTCGCCACCAGGTCGCGGATCTCCCGCTCGGCCGCGGTGAGCACGCCGAGCCGGTCGTCCGCCTCCAGGCCGTCCTCGGCGGCCGCCAGGGCGGTGCGGGCCCGGTCGTAGCGTTCCAGGGCGGGCGCGAGCAGCTTGTTGTCGAAGGCCGGGTCGGTGGCCGGACCCGCGGGCGGGCACCGCAACTGGCCGTCGGCACCCCGGGCCAGCTCGGCCCGCAACGCCTCCTCGGCGCCTGTCGTGCCCTCCGCCGGGGCGATCCAGGCGAGCAGCGCGCCCAGGTGCTGGTCCTCCAGGCTGGACTGCCCGGTCGCCCAGTGCCGCACCAGCACGTCCGTCAGGGCCAGCAGCAGCGAGGAGCCCGGCACCCGCGCCCGCTCCCCGAAGTGCGTCAGCCACCGCCCGAGCAACGGCACCCGGGACGGCGCCGGATAGGGCGCCTCGGGGTCCTGCTCCGCCGTACGGCGGAACCGCATCGACCGCCCGAGCAGCCGGACGAACTCCACGCCCGCGCGGCTCGGCACGATCAGCTGCGGGGCGTCCGCGCACAGCTCGACCTCGACCTTGACCCGCTTGCCGGTCTCCGGGTCGGTCTCCGTGCGCTCGGCGGGTTCGACGGCGTCCGCGAACGAGTCGACGTACGGCAGGACGACGTCCGACAGGTCGGCGAGGAACGCGGAGCGCAGATCGCGGTCGCGCGGCTGCGGCACGACGAGCAGGCGCGGCGCGTCCCGGTCGGTGCCGACCAGCGCCCCGAGCGGGGCACCGGCCTCACCGGCGGTGGTGAGCGGCACGAACACCAGCGGCCGGTCGGACAGATGCCGGTGCCGGACGGTCGCGGTGGGCTGGGCGCGGCCCGTGCTGACCGCCTCCAGACGGGCCAGGGTGGCGATCAGGGACACGTGGCCGCCTCCCGGCCGGACAGCGCCTCCGCGCGCAGGGCCGCCGCCCGGCGCAGCGCCGCCACCGCCGGATCCCCCGGGTCGCCGAGCTCGCCGCGGGCCGCCGCCAGCACGTCGTCCACGGTCGCCAGCCCGCCCAGTTCGGCGCGGACCGGGCGGCCCAGCGTCGTCACCGCGCCGGCCGAGCGGGACCGCTCGCGGCAGTGGAAGGCCAGCTCGCACGCGGCCAGGCACTCGGGCGCGTACGCCGCCGGGACCGACTCCACCGCCGCCGTCAGCTCCTCGGGCGGCAGGCCGGGGGCGAAGCAGGTGTCCTCGGGAAGGGCGGCCGCGATCTCCTCGATACGGGTGAGCCGGGCCAACTGGCGGGCGGTGACCGCGCGCTGCTTGCGGATGTCCACGGCCGAGGCGGTGGGCAGGTTGGAGAAGTCCCGGGGGCAGACCAGGAGGACGCGGTGGCGCACCTGCGGGGCGGGCGCGCTGTCCCGGAGCCGTCCGGCGACCTCCTCCAGGGCGAGGACGTACACGGCCGCCTGCCGCGCGGCGGCGCCCACCTTCGCCGGGTCCGCCGAACCGTCCAGCATCGGGAAGGACTTGATCTCCACGACCGTCCAGCTGCCGTCCGGGTGCACCACCACCGCGTCCGGCTCCAGGAACGCCGGGGAGCCCGCCACGTCCAGTGCCAGCATCGGGTGGTCGAGCAGCGTCCAGCCGCCCGCCTCGACGGCCTCGCGCAGCGCCAGCGCCGTCCGCGCCGTCCGCCCCGCCGGACCGGGCGCGGACAGGTCGGGGACGTGGGTCTCCCGCGGCGGCTCGGCGCCCGGGTCCAGCCGCGCGTGCACCAGGCGCAGCAGCTCGGCGCCGCCGTCGGCCTTCACCCGTGCCTCGAACGCGTTGCCCCGGGTCAGGGCGAACTGCGACTGCCCGAAGGCGGACGGCGCGCCCAGCGCGCTCGCCAGGCCCGCCTTGTCGACGCCCGCCCCGTCCAGGATCGCCCGCC
Source organism: Streptomyces sp. NPDC004542 (assembly GCF_040610035.1). Lineage (NCBI taxonomy): Bacteria > Bacillati > Actinomycetota > Actinomycetes > Kitasatosporales > Streptomycetaceae > Streptomyces > Streptomyces sp. NPDC004542. The sequence continues at coordinate 11,355 of NZ_JBEXLP010000091.1, read as the reverse complement.
GTCTGCACCCCGGGTTCGCGGCGAGCGCCGCGAGGGCGCGCGCGTCCAGTGCCTTGGCGGGTACGTCGGGGCCGCGCAGCTCAGCGAGCCGGTGCCGGAGCGCCGTCCCCCGCGTCGGTGGGGGCGGCGTCCGGCTCGGCTCCGGGTCCGAGCCGCGCGTCGCGCTGCCGTGGAATTCGCTCACCCACGGAAGTCTGGCATCCGCCACTGACAATCGGGGCGCCTGTGCCCCCGGGGCCCGCCGTGACCACCGTGGCACCCGGCAGCAGCCGCGCCCGCAGCCGGTCCGCGCCGCGCATCACGTGCGGCGCGAGCAGCAGCCCGACGCCCATCACGGCCACGCCCGCGACCGCGTCCAGGAAGTAGTGGTTGGCGGTGCCCATCACCACGATCGCGGTCAGCAGCGGGTAGGCGACGCCGGCCGCCTTGGCGAGGCGCGTGCCGCCGTACCGCCACAGCATCACTCCGCACCACAGCGCCCAGCCCACGTGCAGGCTCGGCATGGCCGCGTATTGGTTCGTCATGCCGCCCATGCCCCGCGGGGCGCTCGCCTCGCCGCCCCACCAGCCGTACGAGCTGTACTGGGCCATCGTGTCCACGAAGCCGTGGTCCGCGGCGAGCAGCCGGGGCGGGCAGGTGGGGAGCAGGGTGAAGCCGATCAGGCCGATGAACGTGGACGTCATCAGCCAGGTGCGGGCCGCCCGGTAGAGCCGGCCGCGGGACCGGAAGAGCCAGACCAGGATCGCGGGCGTGACCAGGTAGTGCAGCGACGCGTACCAGAAGTCGGCCGGGACGCCGAGCCACGCCTCGTGCGTGAACAGGCGGTTGAGCGGATGTTCGAGATCGAGGTGCAGGGCCTTTTCGATACGGAGGAGCGCCAGGCCGTGGTCGACGGCACCGGAGACGTCGCCCCGGGCGAGCAGGCGGCCCGCCGAGTAGCAGCCGTACACCAGCAGGATCAGTGGGAGTTCCGTCCACCACCGCAGCCGGGTCCGCGGGGACACCTCGTCGGTGCCCGGTGTCTCGGTCTGCGGCATCCGATCGCCCTCCCCCTTCTGGTCCGCGGCACTCCTTGGGCCGGCCGTGCCACTTTACGATGTGCTCTGTTCACTCCTGCGGCGCGCCCGGTTCGGCCCTAGGGAACATCCGCTCGCCCTCAAGTGGCGCTTCAGACCGGATAGACGCCGAGATCGCCCGCCCGGTTGCCCGGGGACAGCGTGCGCGATGATGGAGGGACCACGCCCCGGGTTTCTCCCCGGCACCTCCCCGACGTCTCCCGGAAAGGTCCCCCATGGCACCGCGCATCCTGCTGGCCCGGCACGGACAGACGGCCTGGTCGCTGTCCGGCAAGCACACCGGCAGGACCGACGTACCCCTCCTGGAGGAGGGCCGGCGCGGCGCCAAGCTGCTCGGCGAGCGGCTCCACCGCGGGCCCTTCGACGGCCTCCCCGGCGTCGAGGTCCGCACCAGCCCCCTGTCACGCGCGCGTGACACGTGCGATCTCGCCGGGTTCGGTGAGCGGGCGACCGCCTGGGACGCGCTGCTGGAGTGGGACTACGGCGCGTACGAGGGCATGACCCCCGAGGAGATCCAGGCCGTTCGCCCCGGCTGGCTGATCTGGCGGGACGGGGTTCCCGAGGGGGAGACCCTCGCCGAGGTGACGGCCCGGGCGGACGAGGTGGTGTCCTGGGCGCGGTCGGCCGGCCGCGACGGCCGCGACGTCCTGGTCTTCGCCCACGGGCACATCCTGCGGTCCATAGGCGCGAGGTGGCTGGGACTGCCCCTGGACTTCGCCGCGCGGATCCGCCTCAACCCGACGTCACTGTCCGTCCTGGGCTGGGCGTACGGCGAACCGGCGATCGAGAGCTGGAACGACTCGGGCCACCTCGTCGGATGACGTCCCGCTCGCCGGACGACGTCCCGGCCGTCACCCGGCCGTCACGCGGGTGCGGTCCGCGGCAGCGAGGCGTGCCGTTCCAGGAACTCCGACACCCCGCAGGCCCGCCGGTGCGGCAGCAGCACCCGGGCGGTCCCCGCCAGCATCGTCTGGATCCGTGACGACTGCACCTGGTCCAGCAGGTCCAGTACCCGCGTCCCGGCCGCCGCCGCCTCGTCCGGCCGCCCCCCGCGCGCGAGGTCGTCCGCGAGTTCGGCCGTGTACAGCGCGATGTTCCGCGTGAAGTGGGGATCCTGGAGCCGCGCGGCCCGCCGCGCGTGCCGGGCCGCCCGCTTCCAGTCGCCCAGCGTCGACCAGCACTGCGCCTCCAGCCCCTCCAGTTCGGCCTCGCCGTAGAAGCTCATCCATTCCGGGTCCGCGTCCGAACGGCCCCGCTCGTACAGGGTCTGCGCCCGGACGAGGGCCTGTTCGCAGCCGGTGCGGTCGGCGAGCCCCGCCCAGCCGCCCGCCTCGCGCAGCGCGAGCAGCGACATCAGGCGCGCGGACCCCAGCGACCGTCCCACCCGCTGCGCGGCCTGCGCCGCCCGCACCGCCTCCCGGGGCCGCCCCGCGTCGCGCGCGAGGAAGGCCGTGTTGCAGAACGCGTGCGCCTCCAGGGCGGGGTCCCCGGTCATCCGGGCGGTCGCGAGCGCCTCCGCGTAGTGCGAGCGGGCGTCGTCGAAACGCCCTGAGTCGTGGGCCAGCCAGCCCACGGAGATGGCGAGTTCACCGGCGCCCGAGTGCAGCCGGTCGGCGGTCGTCTGCCGGGTGGCACCCGCGTCCAGCAGCTCGTAGGCGGCGCGCAGCGGGGCGGCCGCGCGCCGGTAGAGGCCGTCCGCGCCGTGCCGGTCGTCGAGCAGCCGGATGCGGCGTACGGCCTCCTCCAGGGCTGCCGCCTCCGAGGACCCGGCGCGGCGCACCGGCCGGTCCGCCGCCGCGGCGTCGATGGTGAACCCCAGGGGGCCCAGTGTGGCGGCGGCCACGGTGGCGCCCCCGCCCGTCATGAATGCGCGACGCAGCACGTCGCTCTCCTCGTGGTTCTCGTGGTTCTCGTGCGTTGCGTACGGATCCTGTGTGTCATACGGCTCGGAGGCCCCCCACGTCTCAGCCGCGGCGGACGCCGGGCGGGTGGTGCGCGGGACGGGCGCTTCACCCGCCGGGCGCGCCGCGCGTCCGCGGACGGACGAGCGTGGCGCGAAGCCCAGGTCGGCGAGCGTGCGGCCGGGGAACATGTGCAGGAACACCCGTTCGTACGCGTAGTTCGGGCAGCGGATCTCGCCTGCCTCGACCCGGCCGATGTAGCGCGCGTCACAGCTCACCCGCTCGCCGATCTCGCGGGCGGCCCGCCGTACCAGCGCGGCGAACTCCGCCGGTGAGCGCCGGCCGCGCAGCTGCCGGAAGGCGGGGTTCGGCCGTGGTGGCCGTTCGGGCTGTGACGAGGTCACGGTCGACGACGCCATGGCCGGGTCCTCTCGTGCGAACCGTCGAACCATGCCGGAACCGTCGCGGGTCGTCCGTGCGGGGACCCCGGTTGCGGCGGGCAAGAACGTACCCGCTGTGCCGGGCCCGCCACGCTGCGTTTGGCTACAAATCGGATATCTCATGCGTGATCTGCCATGAAGTGCCATCCTTTGCGGCGCACTTGTGCCGTTGCCGTTGACGCCGTGCCGCGTTGGACACGGTGGACTGCAGGAGGGCTGCGTGGTGGAGGCCGGGATGGAGACCAGCCGGAGCAACGATCCTTGTACGCCGTCGCCGACCGCGTGCGATGTGGTGACCGTACCGACCCGGCAGGGTCTGGAGGCGGTCGACATCCTGCGGCGGGGTGCGGCCCGGGACGCGGTGGGGCCCGTCCTGCACGACGACGGGTGCGACACGCTCGGCTTCCTGGTCCCGCCCGGCACCGCCGCCGCGTGGGACGTCCCCGGAAGCACCTGTACGGAGACCGCCGGACGCGGGCTGACCGTGATCCCGCACCCACCGGTCGAGGGTTCCGACTGGCTGGTGCCGCCGGGGGAGGCCGACCTGGCGACCGACCCCGCGGTTCTCAGACGGGCGCTGGGAGAGGCGGCCCGGCTGCTCAGGGCTGCCGACGACTGCCGCTGACCGGTACCGCTCGCCGGGGTCCTGCGACGCCGGGGTCCTGCGACGCCGGGGTCCTGCGAGAATGACCCCCATGGGCAAGTCCAGGAATCCCCGGCGCAGGCAGACCGGTGCCGAGGCGGTCGTCGAGGACGTCGACGGCGGCCTCGCCCAGCTGATACCCGACCGGGACCGCCGACGGGCCTGGACCCTGCTGATCGACGGGGCGCCGCAGTCGCACGTCGACCTCGACGACCCGGCGTACCTCTCCTTCGAGTACCAGCGGCGGCTCGGGCACGTCATCGACCTCGTCGCACCGCCCGGCAGGCCGGTGCGCGCCGTGCACCTCGGCGGCGGTGCGTTCACCCTGGCCCGCTATGTGGCCGCCACCCGCCCCCGCTCCACCCAGCAGGTCGTCGAGCGGGACGCGAAACTCGTCGAACTGGTCCGGCGCGAGCTGCCGCCCGACCCCGGGGCCCGGATCCGGGTGCGTTCGACGGACGCCCGCGAGGGCCTTGCCAAGGTGCCGGACGGCTGGGCCGACCTGGTCGTCGCCGACGTCTTCAGCGGCGCCCGCACCCCCGCCCACCTCACCTCCACCGAGTTCCTCGACGAGGTCCGCAGGGCCCTCGCGCCGGACGGGATCTTCGCCGCCAACCTCGCCGACGGCCCCCCGCTCGCCCACCTGCGCGGCCAGATCGCCACCGCCGCCGCCCGCTTCCCCGAACTCGCGCTGGTCGCCGACCCGGCCGTGCTGCGCGGCAGACGGTTCGGCAACGCGGTCCTGGTCGCCGCCGGCCGCCCGCTCCCCGTCGCCGAACTGACCCGCCGCGCCGCCTCCGACCCGCAGCCCGCCCGGGTCGAGCACGGCCACGCGCTCCTCGCCTTCACCGGCGGGGCCGCGCCGGTCACCGACGAGGCGGCGGTGGCCTCACCGGCCCCGCCGCCGTCGGTGTTCGCTCATTGACGTGCTCTCCTGGCTGAAGCCGGGAGATTCCCGCTTACCTTGCGGCAGCGGGCTTGACGCGCTTCGCCCGCCTGACGACTGCCCTCCCGGCAGCCGGGACGAGCGCGAGGCCCATCCGGAACAGGTGCAAGACGTTCCGGGCCGCGTTGTGGTCGGCTCCTCGACGCGCTGCTCGGCAACGTCTTCCGGCACACCGCCGAGGGCACGGCCTTCGCGGTCGACGTGCACCACGGGGAGGACGCGGTGACCGTCCTGGTCTCCGACGCGGGCCCCGGTATATCCGACCCCGGGGCGGCCATGGCCCGCGGCCGGGGCTCGGGCACCGACGGCTCGACCGGCCTCGGCCTGGACATCGTGCGCCGGCTCGCCGAGTCGACCGGCGGGGACGTACGGATCGGCACCTCGGTGCCGGGCGGCACGCAGGTGCGGATCCGGTTCCGGCTCGACGGGCGGGAGCCGGTGCGCACGGGCCACCGGGGCGCCGTACGCCGTCGCCGGTGCCGGGCGAGGGGCGCGGCACTCCCCTGGGGTGCCGCGCCCCTGCCCTGTTCCCCCCTGCGTCCGGCCCGCGTCAGATCACCTCGCCCACCGGCGGAAGTGATCCCGTGCGGGCCGCTTGGCCGTACCAGCGGGCGCTCGACTTGGGAGTGCGGTCCAGCGAGGCGTAGTCGACGTACACGGCACCGAAGCGCTTGCTGTAGCCGTACGCCCACTCGAAGTTGTCCATCAGCGACCACAGGTAGTAGCCGCGTACGTCCGCGCCGTCCGCGACGGCCCGGCGCACGGCCGACAGATGGCCGTGGAGGTAGGCGATGCGCTCGGGGTCGTGGACGCGGCCGTCGGAGTCCACCTTGTCGTCGTACGCCGCGCCGTTCTCCGTCACGTACAGCGGAAGGCCGGGCGCCTCCCGCGTGTAGCGCATGATCAGCTCGTGCAGGCCGGTCGGGTCGATCGTCCAGCCCATCTCCGTACGCTCGCCGGGCGTCTGGTGGAAGGCCACGTCGTCCGCGCCGGGCCAGGGGGAGTGGTCGCTCGTCCCATGACCGTCCGCGCGCGGGCCGGCCGGCCCGGAATCGGCGGAGGAGACCAGCGCCGGCGTGTAGTAGTTCAGTCCGAGCGCGTCCAGCGGCTGGTTGATCGCGGCCAGGTCGCCGTCCTGGACGTGGGACCAGTCGGTGAGGGACGAGGTCGCCTCGAGCAGCGTCTTCGGGTACGCGCCGTGCAGCATCGGGCCGTGGAAGACGCCGTTGGCCAGGTCGTCGATGCGGCGGCCGGCCGCCAGGTCCGCCGGGTCCCGGGAGAGGGTGCGGACCACCGAGGAGTTGAGGCTCACCGCGACCGTGTTGCGGGCCGGCATGACCGAACGGAGCGCCGAGGCGCCCAGGCCGTGCGCCAGGTTCAGGTGGTGGGCGGCCTTCAGCGACGCCGCCGGCTCCGTACGGCCGGGCGCGTGCACCCCGGAGCTGTAGCCGAGGAAGGCGCTGCACCACGGCTCGTTCAGCGTGATCCACTGCTCCACCCGGTCGCCGAGCGCCTCGCCGACGAGCCGCGCGTACTCGGCGAAGCGGTACGCGGTGTCCCGCTCGGGCCAGCCGCCCGCGTCCTCCCGTTCCTGCGGCAGGTCCCAGTGGTAGAGGGTGACGGCCGGCTTGATGCCGTGCGCGAGCAGTTCGTCCACCAGGCGCCGGTAGAAGTCCAGCCCCGCCTGCACGGCCGGGCCCCGCCCCGTCGGCTGCACCCGCGGCCAGGAGACGGAGAACCGGTACGCGTTCAGGCCCAGCTCCGCCATCAGCGCGACGTCCTCGCGGTAGCGGTGGTAGTGGTCGACAGCGACGTCACCGGTCGCGCCGCCGAAGGTCTTGCCCGGGGTGTGGCTGAAGGTGTCCCAGATGGAGGGGGTACGGCCGTCCTCCCGGACCGCTCCCTCGATCTGGTACGCGGAGGTCGCGGCACCCCAGAGGAAGGCGGCGGGGAAGCTCTCGGTCAACGGATCGGGCATGGAATCGCTCCCATGAGGTCGGCAGGACCCCATTATGCATGGGAGCGCTCCCATGACCAAGGGGCAGTACGACGGCCGAAGCGCGCCGGATCGTGGCCGCGGGCCCCGGACGGCTGCTCGGAAAAGCTGATCGTTCACCTTTCGGCGTCCGTCCGGGGCCCGCGGCCTCCTGCCGCCGAAAACGCCGGCACCGCCCCGGATCGCGGCGCAACGGCCGTCCCGGCGGGGATCGTTGCACCGGTGACCTGCGTGATTCCAGGAGGAGACGGGCCGGTGTCCGGCTGGTGACGCCCCGCGGTGCGACACATTCCCGTGACGTGCGGAACACGCTTGCGCAACAACGCTGTTTTCAAGTCTTGACAGCGCGCCCGGCAGGAACCAGTCTTCCGGCATGCCGCGTGGGAGCGGTCCCACGGGTAGCTCGGGGGGTTCTCTCCCGTGTGGACCGAACCACCCATGGCCTTTCCCTCTGTCGTCACTGCACCCCGTTGACCAGCACCTCTTCACCGCACGCCGAGTGCTGTGGGCTGGCCGCTGCTCGCAACCGAGAGGGCAGGTCCGGACCGTCGGGCCCCGACGGTCCGATTCCTGAGATCCCGTTCCCACTGGAACAAGGAGTAGTGGAATGCGCATCACCCGTAACGGCGGTCACGGCCGCAGAGCGGCGGTCCTGACCACCACGGTCCTGACCGCCTCGGCCCTGTTGCTGACCGGTTGCAGCAGCGACGACAAGGACTCGGACGCCTCGGACTCCAACGGGAACATCACTCTCACCCTCGCCGACTTCGGGCAGTTCGGCTACAAGGAAGCCGGCCTGTTCGCCCAGTACCACAAGCTGCACCCGAACATCACGGTGAAGGAAGAGACCACCGCCAACGAGCAGGACTACTACCCGAAGCTGCTTCAGCAGCTGAACACGGGCAGCGGCCTGGGCGACGTCACGGGCATCGAGGTCGGCCGTATCAAGGAGGTCGTCGACACCCAGGCGGCCAAGTTCACCGACCTGAGCAAGTCCATCAACGTGGGCGACTGGGTCTCCTGGAAGGAGAAGCAGGCCACCGCCAAGGACGGCACCGTCATAGGCGCCGGCACCGACATCGGCCCGATGTCCCTGTGCTACCGCCGGGACCTCTTCGAGAAGGCGGGCCTGCCGGCCGACCGTGAGGCCGTCGCCGAGGCGGTCAAGGGCGGCTGGGAGGACTACCTCAAGCTCGGCGAGAAGTACAAGAAGAAGGCCCCTGCCGGCACCTTCTTCATGGACTCCGCGAGCGCCATGTACAACGCGGTCGTCAGCTCCAACGCGAAGCAGTACTACGACGCCGACGGCAAGGCGATCTACAAGGACAGCCCCTCCGTGCAGCAGGGCTGGAACCTGGCCGCCGAGGCCGCGTCCAAGAAGCTGACCCAGGGCCTGCCGCAGTTCACCGACGGCTGGACGGCCGCGCTGCGCAAGGGCACCGTGGCCACCGTGGCCTGCCCCGCCTGGATGGCCGCGCAGATCTCCGTCAACTCCGGTGACGCCTTCAAGGGCAAGTGGGACATCAGCCGTGCGCCCGGCTCGACGGCGGCCAACTGGGGAGGCTCCTTCCTGGCCGTGCCCAAGAGCGGCAAGCACGTGAAGGAGGCCACCGAGCTCGTCAAGTGGCTGACCGCTCCGGAGCAGCAGGCCGCCGTGTTCGAGAAGATCGGTGTCTTTCCGTCGAACAAGGGTGCCTACGAGCTCGCCAGCGTGAAGAACGCGAAGCTCCCCTACTTCAACGACGCCCCGATCGGCCAGATCTACGCCGAAGAGGCCGCGTCCATCCCCGAGGCCGTGCTCGGTGCGAAGGACGCCACGATCAAGGACACGATCTCCAACCAGATCAACAACATGGAGAAGCGGGGCACCAAGCCCGCTGACGCCTGGAAGGCCGCGACCGAGTCGATCGACAAGGTGATCGGCTGACACCCGGCGGTGCGGGTGGCCCCACCGGCCGCCCGCACCGCGCTGTGGCGCGTGGGGCCGCGCGGCGGCTCCTGCCACCGGTGCGGAGCCGTCCCGCTCCGCACCGGGACCGGTCGTCACGGACCGGTCCGCTCCGCGGCGTCCGGCGCCGGTTCCCGTCGCACGGCCGGCCGCCCCCCGTACCCCGTCGTACGAGGGCCGGCGCCCGGCACACGGGAACGGCGGTCGGACGCCGACGCGCCGTGTCCCCGCGGGCCGGTCGCCGGTCCGGCACCATGCAGGCCGGCCGCCCGGTCCCGTCGGGGTGGGGAACGACGACGTTCCCCGCCCCGCACCCGGCCGTAACCCCCAGGAAGGAACTCCCCCGTGGCAACGACCACTCCCACACGGGGTGCCCCCACCCCGCCCGCCGGCGGCTCCGCCCCCGCCTCGAGCGGACGCGGCACCTGGCGGACCCGGCTGTGGCGCTTCGACGACATCGCGTCCCCGTACGCGTACATCGCCCCCTTCTTCCTCGTCTTCGGCGCCTTCGGGCTCTACCCGCTGCTCTACACGGGCTGGATCGCCCTGCACCGGGTGGAGATGACGAGCCTCAGCCAGTCCGAATGGGTCGGCTGGGACAACTTCGCCAAGATCCTCCAGGACTCCGAGTTCTGGACGGCGGTCACCAACACCTTCGTGATCGGCGTCATCTCGACCGTCCCCCAGCTGCTCGTGGCCCTGGGCCTCGCCCACCTGCTCAACTACAAGCTGCGCGCCAGCACCTTCTGGCGGACGATCATCCTTACCCCGTACGCCACCTCGGTGGCGACCGCGGCCCTGGTCTTCGCCCTGGTCTTCCGGGCCGACGGCGGCATCCTCAACTGGGTGCTGCACTTCTTCGGGGCCGGCAACACCGACTGGGGCAACGGGGAGTGGACGTCCAAGATCGCCATCTCGGTCATCATCATCTGGCGCTGGACCGGCTACAACGCGCTGATCTACCTGGCGGCGATGCAGGCCGTCCCCACGGACCTGTACGAAGCGGCCTCCCTCGACGGAGCGACGCGCTGGCAGCAGTTCCGCAAGGTGACCATCCCCTCGCTGCGGCCGACGATCCTGTTCACCATCGTCATCTCGACCATCGGCTCCATGCAGCTGTTCGGTGAGCCGCTGCTGCTCCAGGGCGGCACGCTCGGCTCCATCGGCGGCAGCGAGCACCAGTACGAGACCCTCAGCATCTACCTCTTCAACTACGGCTGGAAGCTGGGACACCTCGGTCCGGCCGCGGCCGTGGCATGGGCCATGCTCGTCCTGCTGCTGCTCATCGCCCTGATCAACTGGATCGTCGGCCGGTTCATGCGCAAGAGCGCGGCCTGACGGGAGCGATATCGATGACCACGACCAGTCCCACCAAGACCGCGCCGGACTTCGACCCGGCACCCCCCGTCGCCTCGCCGGCCAAGAGCCGCGTCCGTCTCAAGCTCGGTGCCGGGCAGCAGCTCAACGGCGGTCCCTTCACCTATGCCGCCCTGATCATCGTCGGCCTGGGCTCCGTCCTCCCGCTGTACTGGACGCTGGTGGCCGCCTCGCACGACCAGCAGCGGGTCCTCGACAGCCCACCGCCGCTCCTGCCGGGCGGCCGGCTGTGGACCAACATCCAGTCGGCCTGGGACCAGGCCCACCTGGGCAAAGCCATCGTCAACAGCGTCATCGTGGCGGGCTGCATCACCGCGGCCACACTGTTCTTCTGCACCCTCGCCGGCTACGCCTTCGCCAAGATGCGTTTCCGCGGCCGGGGCGTCCTGATGACCGCGGTCATCGCCACCCTGACCATTCCGCCGCAGCTCAGCGTGGTCCCGCTGTTCATGATGATGTCCGACATCGGATGGGGCGGAAAGCTGGAGTCGGTGATCTTCCCGACCCTGGTCGGCGCCTTCGGTGTCTTCTTCATGCGGCAGTACCTGCTGGAGGCCCTGCCCTACGAGCTCATCGAGGCGGCCAAGGTGGACGGGGCGAGCAACATCCGCATCGTGTGGAACGTGGTCCTGCCCGTGGCCCGGCCCGCGATGATGGTGCTCGGCATGCTCACCTTCGTCCAGGCGTGGAACGACTTCTTCTGGCCCTTCCTCGCCCTGAGCCAGGAGAATCCCACCCTCCAGGTGGCGCTCGGGCAGCTCAGCGCCTCCTACACCCCCGACCAGAGCATCGTCATGGCGGGAGCGCTGATCAGCACCCTTCCGCTGCTGCTGGTCTTCGTGGTCTTCGGCAAGCAGATCGTCGGAGGCATCATGGCGGGCGCCGTCAAGGGCTGACCCCGGCCACCTCCGCGGGGCCGGCCCGGCCGGCCCCCCCCCCCCAGGCCCCACCAAGCCAAAAGGCCCGGCCCCCAACCCACGCGGCGGGGGGGGCGGCGGCCCGGCCCCTCGGGGGAGGAAAACACAGTA
>NZ_JBEXLP010000090.1:0-28336 GCF_040610035.1 Streptomyces sp. NPDC004542 | reverse complement strand
GGGGCGTGCCGGGGGGCCGCCGCCGCGGCACCGGGGGCCCGCGTTCGGCGGCGCCCCACCCCCCCGCCGGCGGGGGGGGGTGGTCACCCCCCCCCCCCGGCGCTCTCGTACCGCTGTGTCCGGGTCAGACGAGGTTCACGGAGCGGGCCGACGTGGCGCCGATCTCCTCCGCGACCTCGGCCAGCACGCCGGAGCCCACCGTGTCGTCGACGGTCAGCACGGCCAGCGCCTCGCCGCCGGCCGCCGAGCGGGCGACCTGCATGCCGGCGATGTTGATGCCGGCCTCGCCGAGGATCCGGCCGACGGTGCCGACGACGCCCGGCCGGTCCTCGTACCGCAGGACGACCATGTGCTCGGCGAGGGCCAGGTCGACGTCGTAGTCCCCGACGGCGACGATCTTCTGCAGGTGCTTCGGGCCGGCCAGGGTGCCGGAGACCGACACCTCCTCGCCGTCGGCGAGCGTGCCGCGCACGGTGACCACGTTGCGGTGGTCGGCCGACTCGGAGCTGGTGGTCAGGCGCACCTCGACGCCGCGCTCCTGCGCGAACAGCGGGGCGTTGACGTACGAGACGGTCTCATCGACGACGTCCTCGAAGACGCCCTTGAGCGCGGACAGCTCCAGCACCTTCACGTCGTGCTGGGTGATCTCGCCGTACACCTCGACGTCGAGGCGGACCGCGACCTCGCCCGCGAGCGCGGTGAAGATCCGGCCGAGACGCTCGGCGAGCGGCAGGCCCGGCTTGACGTCCTCGGCGATCACACCGCCCTGGACGTTGACCGCGTCCGGCACCAGCTCACCGGCGAGGGCGAGACGGACGGAGCGGGCGACGGCGATGCCGGCCTTCTCCTGCGCCTCGTCGGTCGACGCGCCGAGGTGCGGGGTGCACACCACCTGGTCGAACTGGAACAGCGGGGAGTCGGTGCACGGCTCCTTGGCGTACACGTCCAGGCCGGCGCCGGCGACGCGGCCCTCCTTCAGGGCGGAGTACAGCGCCTCCTCGTCGACGATGCCGCCGCGCGCGGCGTTGACGATCCGCACCGACGGCTTGACCTTGCGCAGCGCCTCCTCACCGATCAGACCGAGGGTCTCGGGCGTCTTGGGCAGGTGCACGGTGATGAAGTCGGAGACCTCGAGCAGCTCGTCGAGCGACAGCACCTTGACGCCCATCTGCGCGGCCCGCGCGGGCTGGATGTAGGGGTCGTAGGCGACGACCTTCATCCCGAAGGCGGACATGCGCTGCGCGACGAGCGCGCCGATGCGGCCGAGGCCCACCACACCGAGGGTCTTCTCGGCGAGCTCCACACCGGTGTACTTGCTGCGCTTCCACTCCCCGTTCTTCAGCGCGGCGTTGGCCTGCGGAATGTGGCGGGCGGTGGCGACGAGGAGACCGCAGGCCAGCTCGGCGGCGGTCACGATGTTGGAGGTGGGGGCGTTGACGACCATCACGCCGGCCTTGGTGGCGGCGGAGACGTCCACGTTGTCCAGGCCGACGCCGGCTCGCGCGACGACCTTCAGCTTGTTCGCGGCGGCGATCGCCTCGGCATCGACCTTGGTGGCGGAGCGGATCAGGATCGCGTCCACATCGGCGATGGCGGGCAGCAGTTCGGCTCGGTCGGCGCCGTTGCAGTGCCGGATCTCGAAGTCCGGGCCGAGCGCGTCGACGGTCGCGGGCGAAAGCTCTTCAGCGATGAGTACGACGGGTTTCGAGCTCACGTGGGTCCTCACAAGTCCAATGCGGACGGCCGTCCCGACGGCCGCAGGCGGTGGAGGGGAGCGCACCGGAAATTTCTCGGGGTCGCTTAGCCGCGGAAGACGCACGACGCTGTGGGCCTGACGCGTGTTCTGCAGCAGTGTAGTGGCGTGGCAGGGGGTGTCTTGCGCCTCTGCGGAAGGATCACCCGTCCGTGGCAGGACGGTATGGCCAAAGCAGGGCCAAGGGGCCGGAGCTGTCCGCTCCGGCCCCACCGGAAGCCTACGCCTCCTCGTTCACCCAGCTCATCAGCTTGCGGAGCTGCTTGCCGGTGGTCTCCAGCAGGTGCTCGGAGTCCTGCTGCTTGTACTCGTTGTACTTCTTCAGGCCACCGTGGTACTCGTCCATCCACTGCTGGGCGAACGTACCGTCCTGGATCTCGGCGAGGACCTGCTTCATCTCGGCCTTGGTGGCGTCGGTGATGATGCGCGGGCCGGTGACGTAGTCGCCCCACTCGGCGGTCTCGGAGATGGACCAGCGCATCTTCTCCAGGCCACCCTCGTACATGAGGTCCACGATCAGCTTCAGCTCGTGCAGGCACTCGAAGTAGGCGATCTCCGGCTGGTAGCCGGCCTCGGTCAGCGTCTCGAAGCCCGCCTTGACCAGCGCCGCGGTGCCACCGCAGAGGACGGCCTGCTCACCGAACAGGTCGGTCTCGGTCTCCTCGGTGAAGGTGGTCTTGATGACGCCGGCGCGGGTGCCGCCGATGCCCTTGGCGTACGACAGGGCGAGCGCGAAGGCATTGCCGGAGGCGTCCTGCTCGACGGCGGCGATGCAGGGCACGCCGCGGCCCTCCTCGTACTGGCGGCGGACCAGGTGGCCCGGGCCCTTCGGGGCGACCATGCAGACGTCCACGCCGGCCGGGGGCTTGATGAAGCCGAAGCGGATGTTGAAGCCGTGGCCGAAGAACAGCGCGTCGCCGTCGTTCAGGTTCGGGGCGATGTGCTCCTCGTAGACCTGGGCCTGGATCGGGTCCGGCACCAGGATCATGATGACGTCGGCCTCGGCGGCGGCCTCGGAGGGCGTCACCACGCGCAGCCCCTGCTCCTCGGCCTTGGCCTTGGACTTGGAGCCCTCGTGCAGACCGACCCGCACGTCGACACCCGAGTCGCGCAGCGACAGCGCATGGGCGTGGCCCTGGCTGCCGTAGCCGATGACCGCGACCTTGCGGCCCTGGATGATGGACAGGTCGGCGTCAGCGTCGTAGAACAGCTCGGCCACTTTGGGTTCTCTCCTTGGTGTACAGGTTGTGCGTCCCACCGTATGACGGCGGGCGTCAGACAGGATTCGGGGTCTCGCGATGCGAGCGGCATACGGGCGGCCGGTGTCACCCGACCGCCCGAACGCGGGTCACGCGGAACGGTCGAGTGCGCGCAGCGACCGGTCCGTGATCGAGCGGGCGCCGCGGCCGATGGCGATCGTGCCGGACTGGACCAGCTCCTTGATGCCGAACGGCTCCAGCATCTTGAGCATGGCCGACAGCTTGTCGCCGCTGCCGGTGGCCTCGATCGTCACGGCGTCCGGGGAGACGTCGACGGTCTTGGCGCGGAAGAGCTGGACGATCTCGACGATCTGGGAGCGGGTCTCGTTGTCGGCGCGCACCTTCACCAGGACGAGTTCGCGCTGGACCGCGTGCTGGGGCTCCAGCTCGACGATCTTCAGCACGTTGACCAGCTTGTTGAGCTGCTTGGTCACCTGCTCCAGGGGCAGGTCCTCGACCTGCACCACGATGGTGATGCGGGAGATGTCGGGGTGCTCGGTGACGCCGACGGCGAGCGAGTCGATGTTGAAGCCGCGGCGGGAGAACAGGGCGGCGATCCGGGCGAGGATGCCGGGCGTGTTCTCCACCAGGACGGAGAGCGTGTGCTTGGACATGTCTGGTCTTCCTCTTCGCTCTTCCCGGCTCAGTCGTCTTCGTTGTCGCCGAAGTCCGGGCGGACGTCCCGGGCGGCCATGATCTCGTCGTTGGAGGTGCCCGCGGCGACCATCGGCCAGACCATCGCGTCCTCGTGGACGATGAAGTCGACCACGACCGGACGGTCGTTGATGGAGTTCGCCTCTTCGATGACCTTGTCGAGGTCCTCGGGGGACTCGCAGCGGATCGCGTGGCAGCCCATGGCCTCCGACAGCTTCACGAAGTCGGGGACGCGGGTGCCCGCGCTCGGGCCCTTGGGCTCGGCGCCCGGTCCCGAGTGCAGCACGGTGTTGGAGTACCGCTGGTTGTAGAACAGGGTCTGCCACTGGCGGACCATCCCGAGGGCGCCGTTGTTGATGATGGCGACCTTGATCGGGATGTTGTTCAGGGCACAGGTGGTGAGCTCCTGGTTGGTCATCTGGAAGCAGCCGTCGCCGTCGATCGCCCAGACGGCCCGGTCCGGCTGCCCGGCCTTGGCGCCCATGGCGGCGGGCACCGCGTAGCCCATCGTCCCCGCGCCGCCCGAGTTCAGCCAGGTGGCGGGCTTCTCGTACTGGATGAAGTGCGCGGACCACATCTGGTGCTGGCCGACGCCCGCCGCGAAGATCGTGCCCTCCGGCGCGAGCCGCCCAATGCGCTCGATGACCTGCTGCGGGGACAGGGAGCCGTCCTCGGGCTGGTCGTAGCCGAGCGGATAGGTCTCGCGCCAGCGGTTCAGGTCCTTCCACCATGCCGCGTACCTGGTCTCGGCGGCCTCGCCCTGCTGGCCCTCGCTGTGCTCCTTCTGCACCGCCTGGATCAGGTCGGCGATGACCTCGCGGGCGTCCCCGACGATCGGCACGTCGGCGGCGCGGTTCTTGCCGATCTCGGCGGGGTCGATGTCGGCGTGGACGATCTTGGCGTACGGGGCGAAGCTGTCCAGCTTGCCGGTGACGCGGTCGTCGAAGCGGGCTCCGAGGGCGACGATCAGGTCGGCCTTCTGCAGCGCGGTGACGGCGGTGACCGAACCGTGCATGCCCGGCATTCCCACGTGCAGCGGGTGGCTGTCGGGGAACGCGCCGAGCGCCATCAGGGTGGTGGTGACGGGCGCTCCGGTGAGCTCGGCGAGGACCTTGAGCTCGGCGGTGGCGTGGGCCTTGAGGACCCCGCCGCCGACGTAGAGGACGGGCCGCCTGGCGGCGGTGATCAGCTTGGCGGCCTCGCGGATCTGCTTGGCGTGCGGCTTGGTCACCGGGCGGTAGCCGGGCAGGTCCGTGGCGGGCGGCCACTGGAAGGTGGTCCTCGCCTGGAGGGCGTCCTTGGCGATGTCGACCAGGACCGGGCCGGGACGGCCGGTGGAGGCGATGTGGAAGGCCTCGGCGATCGTCCGCGGGATGTCGTCGGCCTTGGTGACGAGGAAGTTGTGCTTGGTGATCGGCATGGTGATGCCGACGATGTCCGCCTCCTGGAAGGCGTCCGTACCGATCGCCTTGGACGCCACCTGGCCGGTGATCGCCACGAGCGGCACCGAGTCCATGTGCGCGTCGGCGATCGGGGTGACCAGGTTCGTCGCACCCGGGCCGGAGGTCGCCATGCAGACGCCCACCTTGCCGGTGGCCTGCGCGTAACCGGTGGCCGCGTGGCCGGCGCCCTGCTCGTGCCGGACCAGGACGTGGCGGACCCGGGTGGAGTCCATCAGCGGGTCGTACGCCGGAAGGATCGCACCGCCGGGGATACCGAATACCGTGTCGGCCCCGACCTCCTCGAGAGAGCGGATGAGGGACTGCGCACCCGTGACGTGCTCGACGGGGGTGGGCTGCTGTCCTCCGGAACGGGGCCGCGGCTGCGGATGGTGGGCCCCGGTGGCCTGCTCGGTCATCGGCATTCTCTTCTCGATGCTGAGGTTTTTGCGAGGGTTTTTGCGAGGTTCGTGCGGTGTACGGCTGCTGTACGGCAGGTGCCCGTGCAACAAAAAACCCCTCGTGCCGTAAGGCAAGCGAGGGGAGCGCGCCGGCGAGGGTCGCTGGGGTTTCCGGATCGTCCTCCGGTGGGCCCCAGCTCAGCCGACGCGCTGTCCAAGTACGAGAATTCGGGTGCGCATGGCACTGACCCTCCCCCCGGCGCGCACCACGTGTCAAGTTGGTGGGACGGGAGTCTCATTATGTGAGCGTAGGACACTGCCGCCTCCGAAGACCGCGGAGACACCGCCGGTGACACCACTGGTGTACACCCCCGCGGCACCGCCCGCGAAGGCCGGTGCCGGCTCGGCCGGTGCGTGCGGAAGCGGATAGTGGCCGGATCCGAGAGCCCTGCGCAGCCGGTACTCGTCCAGCGGCCCGGAGAAGGCCATGCCCGTCCCGTGCGTGCAGCCCATCGCGCGCAGCGCCGTGACCTGCTCGGGCAGGTCCACGCCCTCGGCCACGGACTGCAGTCCGAGGTCGTTGGCGATGCGCAGCAGCCCGCTTGTGATCTTGTGCAGCCGCGCCGACTCCACGACACCCTCGACCAGGCCGCGGTCGAGTTTCAGTAGGTCGACCGGGAGTCTGCGCAGTGCCGTGATCGCCGCGCAGCCGCTGCCGAAGCCGTCCAGCGCGATCCGGACACCGAGCCGGCTGAGGGCGGTCAGGCGCCGCTCCAGCTCGTCCAGGCCGACCCGGGGATCGATGTCGGACAGTTCGAGGATCAGCGAGCCGGGGGACAGCCCGTGCCGGGTGAGAAGGGCTTCCACCGAGCCGGGCGGCTGGGAGCGGTCCAGCAGCCGGCGGGCGCTCATCCGGACGGACACGGGCACGGTGAGCCCGGTCGCGGCCCGCTCGGCGGCCCGCACGACGGCCTCCTCGGTGATCCAGCGGCCGAGTTCCGAGGTCTTGTCGCTGTCCTCGGCCACCCGCAGGAACTCCGCCGGGGTGAAGAGCACCCCTTGGGAGGAACGCCAGCGTGCCTGTGCGGAGACCGATGTGATCCGGCCGTTCTCCAGGCACACCACCGGTTGGTGCAGCAGCGCGAACTCGCCGTCGTGCAGCGCGGCACGCAGCCGCGTGGCCAGTTCCGCCTTGCGTACGACGTCCTGCTGCATCTGGGGCTTGTACAGCTCGACGCGGCCCTTCCCGGCCGCCTTCGCGCGGTACATCGCGAGGTCGGCGTTGCGCAGCAGCTCGCCCGCGCCGAGGCCGGGTTCGGCGAAGGCGACGCCGATGGAGGCGTTGACCCGGACGTCGTTGCCGTCGATGAGGTACGGCTGGGAGAGGGTCACCCTGAGGCGGTCGGCGAGCTCCAGGATGTTCCGCTCCCGGGCGGCACGGTCATGGGTGCCGTCCCCGACGATCAGGGCCGCGAACTCGTCGCCGCCCAGCCGGGACGCGGTGTCCCCGTGCCGGACCGCGTCCTGGAGTCTGCGGGCGGCCTGGACGAGCAGCTCGTCCCCGGCCTGGTGCCCGATCGTGTCGTTGACGGCCTTGAATCCGTCCAGGTCGATGAAGAGGACGGCCGTGCCGCACAGACGGTCGCCCCGGTCGGAGGCGCGGCGGCCGGACAGGGCCTGCTGCACGCGCTTGGTGAACAGGGAGCGGTTGGGCAGGTCGGTGAGCGGGTCGT
This sequence comes from Streptomyces sp. NPDC004542, assembly GCF_040610035.1. NCBI lineage: Bacteria > Bacillati > Actinomycetota > Actinomycetes > Kitasatosporales > Streptomycetaceae > Streptomyces > Streptomyces sp. NPDC004542. The sequence continues at coordinate 21,097 of NZ_JBEXLP010000090.1, read as the reverse complement.
GCTCGGCGTTGTGCTGGAGCTGCGCCTGCAGCCGCACCCGCTCGGTCACGTCCCGGCTGTTGAAGATGAGGCCGCCGTGGTGGCGGTTGACGGTGGACTCGACGTTGAGCCAGCCTCCCCCGCCGGAGCGGAAGCGGCACTCGATGCGGGTGGTGGGTTCCTCGATCGGGCTGGCGGCGAGGAAGCGGCGCACCTCGTGCACCACGCAGCCCAGGTCCTCCGGGTGGATGAGAGCGGCCAGTTCGGTGCCCACCAGATCCTCGGCGGGCCGTCCGTAGACCCCGGCGGCGGCCGGGGAGACGTACCGCAGGATGCCGTTGGGCGCGGCGATCATGATGACGTCGCTGGAGCCCTGCACCAGGGAGCGGAAGTGGTTCTCCTTCTGGGCCAGTTCCTGGGTGAGGGTGATGTTGTCCAGGAGCATGATGCCCTGGCGCACGACGAGCGCCAGCACCACGCAGCCGGCGGTGACGAGCACCACGTGGTCGGGGCTGCGGCCGTCGAGGACGTTGTACAGGATGCCCAGCGTGCACACGGCCGCGGCCAGGTACGGGGTGAGCGCGGCCAGGGAGCCGGTCAGGGGCGGGCCGGCCGGGTACCGGCTGTGATCAGCCCCCGGGGCGGGCCCGGGAGGGGACGCGGGCGCCTGGTGGTGGCCGCCGCCGCGCCGGCCGGGCACGTGCTCGTGGACCACACGCGTGTGGCCGTCCGCGGCGCACCGGTCCGGCTCGGCGTTGTGCTGACCCTGGTGCCGGGGAGCGGCCCAGGGTGCGTACGCCAGGAGCAGGGAGCCGGCGAACCAGCCCGCGTCGAGCAACTGGCCCGAGTGGTAGCTGCTGTGCAGCAGCGGCGAGGTGAACAGCGCGTCGCACATCACGGTGAGGGCGAGCGCGCCGATGGCGGTGTTCACCGCCGTGCGGTTGCCCCGTGTGCGCCTGAAGTGCAGAGCGAGCACCATGCTGACGAGCGCGATGTCGAGCAGCGGGTACGCCAGCGACAGGGCGGCGTGTGCCACGCTCGGCCCGTCGAACCGGGCCGCCTGCGCGAGCGCCAGGCTCCACGACAGGGTGAGCAGCGAGCCGCCGATCAGCCAGGCGTCCAGCGCCAGACAGATCCAGCCCGCCTTGGTCACCGGGCGCTTGGCGAGGACCAGCAGCCCCACGATGGCGGGTGGCGCGAAGCAGAGGAAGAACAGGTCGGCGTAGCTGGGACTGGGCACGGCCTGGCCCAGCACCACCTCGTACCACCCCCAGACCGCGTTGCCGAGGGCCGCCATCGCCGACGAGAGGGCGAACAGCAGCCAGGCGGATCGAAAGCGGACCCGGGGACTGCGGGCGTAGAGGAAGCAGGAGACGGCGGCGGTGCCGGCCGCGGCGGTCAGTCCGAAGTCGCCCATGAACAGCGCGACTTCGTCAGAGCCCCAGCCGAGCGCGGAACCGACGGCGTAGCCCGCGCAGATCAGGGCCAGGGCCAGCTGGTGGACCAGCCGTGAGCCGTCGCCGGAGACCGGCGGACGGGACAGCAGCGCCCCCGACGGGCGCTGCGGGCGCAGCCCCGTGTCGAGGGTCGTCACGGGCGCGGGGCTCACCGAGCCCTCCCGGTCCGCGGGTGGTGGCTGGTGTGGTGGTGACTGGTGTGGTGGTGACTGGTGTGGTGGTGACTGGTGTGGTGGTGACTGGTGTGGTGGTGGCTGGTGTGGTGGTGACTGGTGTGGTGGTGACTGGTGTGACGGCCACGCCTGCGCGTGGCCTTGCGCCAGGGTCGCCGTCGGCGGCTCCGCCGCGTCGGATCGTTCGTCCATAGGCCGTGCATCGCCCGTCGCCCCCCTCACAAATTCTGAAATGTCCATCCCCGGCGCCGAACGGTCCACGGCGCAGCCCCTGTCGGGACGATACACCAGTATCGTCACTCAGGGACATAGCTTCTCTACGCTCCGTGACGATCAACGGCAAGGCGCGTACACACCGCGTCCACAAGGTCGCGGAGGGTACGCGAAGCGGACTACGCCCCTGCCGGGGAGCCTGTCGTGAGGATCACGTTGCGCAGGGGCTCCCGGTTCACGAAGCGGCTCAACTGGTCTGCCAGCAGCCGCTTCGCACGCGGGAGGAAGGCCGAGGTGGGGCCGCCCACGTGCGGGCTGATCAGCACGCCCGGTGCCCGCCACAGGGGGTGCTCCGCGGGCAGCGGCTCCGGGTCGGTGACGTCCAGGGCGGCGGTGAGGCGCCCGCTGTCCAGCTCCGCGAGCAGCGCCTTGGTGTCGACGACGGGCCCCCGGGCCACGTTGACCAGGAGCGCTCCGTCCTTCATCCGGGCCAGGAAGTCGGCGTCTACCAGGCCCCGGGTATGCGCTGTCAGGGGAGTGGCCAGGACGACGACGTCGGCCTCCGGGAGCAGGGAAGGCAGTTCGGTGAGCGGGTGCACCGGACCGCGCTCCGTGGTGCGCCTTGAGCGCGCGACGCGCACCACCCGCGCGAGCTCGAACGGCGCGAGCCGGTCCTCGATGGCGGCGCCGATGGATCCGTAGCCGACGATGAGAACGGTCCTGTCGGCAAGGGCGGGACGGAAGCCGGCGAGCCACTCCCCCTTGTCCTGCGCCCGTACGAAGTCGGGGATGCCGCGCAGCGAGGCGAGGACCAGGGTGAGCGTGAGCTCCGCGGTGCTGGCCTCGTGCACCCCGCGCGCGTTGCACAGCCGTACGCCGGGTCGCACCTGGCGCAGGCCCCGTTGCACGTGGTCGACACCGGCGGACAGCGTCTGCACGACCTGCAACGAGCGCATGTACGGCAGCGGGCGTACGCACAGGGGGCTGGGCTTCATATAAGGCACTACGTAGAAGGCGCAGTCGGCCGGGTCCGCGGGGAACTCCTCCTCCCCGTTCCAGAACCGGTAGGCGAGGCCCTCGGGGAGCCCCTCGATCTCCTCGGCCCGCACGGGGAGCCACACGTCAGCAGTCATGCCCTGGAGGCTAGGGCCTTTCCGGCGGGTCGGGCCGGAAAAAATCGGCGGCACCTTGTCGACTCGGGTGAGCGGGGGCCGGGGCGTGCAGCTGCGAGGCGGAGGAAGGCGCCGATGCGACGGGGGCCCCATCCGCTCGAGCGAAGCCGGGAGTGGGGGAATCGGCAGCCGACGACAACGCCGCGGATATGCGTGCCGGTCCCCGCCTCTCCGGCCGGGCCGGCCGGGAAGGCCCCAGGTCAGGCGCGTACGGGCGCAGAGGTTAGGTTGGGGACCGGTCACAGGGAGGTTCACGGCAGGTGGAGCGCAGGACGATCGGCGCGGGGGCGCTCGCGGTGGGGGCCGTCGGACTCGGGTGCATGCCGATGAGCTGGGCGTACAGCGGATCGCGGCAGCGGGGCGAGGAGTCGGTCCGGGCCGTGCACCGGGCACTGGACCTGGGGTCGACGCTGCTGGACACGGCCGACATGTACGGGCCCTTCACCAACGAACTGCTGCTGGGCCGGGTGCTCAGGGAGCGCCGGACGGACGCCTTCGTGTCGACCAAGGTCGGCCTGCTGGTCGGTGAGCAGCACATCGTGGCCAACGGGCGGCCGGGCTACGTGCGGCGGGCGTGCGACGCCTCGCTGCGCCGGCTGCAGACGGACGTGATCGACCTCTACCAGTTGCACCGCGCGGACCCCGAGGTGCCGGTCGAGGAGACGTGGGGCGCGATGGCGGAGCTCGTCCGGGCCGGGAAGGTACGGGCGTTGGGCCTGTGCGCGGTGGGTGCCCGGGCCGGCCGCCGGGCGGGCAGCCGGCTGCACGACGCCACACTCCGCCAGCTCGAGCGGGTGCAGCAGGTCTTCCCGGTGAGCGCGGTGCAGGCCGAGCTGTCGGTGTGGTCACCGGAGGCGCTGGACGGGCTGCTGCCCTGGTGCGAGGCCCACGGGGTCGGTTTCCTGGCCGCGATGCCGCTGGGCAACGGTTTCCTGACCGGGACGCTGACCCCCGGCGAGGGTTTCGAGCCGGACGACGTCCGCGCCCGCCATCCCCGGTTCACGGCCGAGATGATGGCCGCCAACCAGCCGATCGTCGCCGGTCTGCGCCGCGTCGCGCGCCGGCACGGCGAGGAGGTGACCCCCGCCCAGGTGGCCCTGGCGTGGGTGCTGGCCCAGGGCCGCCACGTCGTCCCCGTCCCCGGTGCCAAGCAGGAGCGCTGGGTGGCCGGGAACGCCCCGGCGGCCGGGCTCCGCCTGACCCCTCAGGACCTGGCGGAGGTGGCTCGGCTGCCTCCGGCGCAGGGGTCGTGGGACTGAGCCGGCCGCCGCGCGCCGGGATGCCGCGGCGCGCGGGGGAACCCGGGCCCTGACGGGCGGTGTGTGAGGGAGAGTGGGGTTCCGCCGGAACCGCCGCTGTGAAAGGACCATGATCGTGCAACCTCGAGCTGTGACGGCCGTGTTGGCCGCGGCCGCCCTCCTGCTGGCGGCCGGCTGCTCCTCGGACGGGGGGTCGGCGCCGGGCGGGGGGTCGGCGCCGGGCGGGGGCGGGAGGACGACGGCGGGAGCGTCGCCCGGCGCGTCCCCCTCGGGGCGGACGGCCGAGCCGACACCGCCCGCCCAGGGCACGGTGAAGGTGCTGCGCACGGTCGCCGAGGGGCTGAAGACCCCGTGGGGTCTCGCTCCCCTGCCGGACGGCGGCCTGCTCGTCTCCTCCCGGGACGACGGGACGATCGTCCGGGTCGACGGGAAGACGGGCCGCAAGACGGAGCTGGGCAAGGTCTCCGGGGTCTCCCCGGCCGGTGAGGGCGGCCTGCTGGGCATCGCTCTCTCCCCGGACTACGCCTCGGACCACATGATCTACGCCTACTTCACCTCGGCCTCGGACAACCGCGTCGTCCGCATGCTCTACGACGCGCACAAGCCCGCCGGCGAGCAGCTCGGCGCCCCCGACACGGTCTTCAAGGGCATCCCCAAGGGCTACATCCACAACGGCGGCCGGATCGCCTTCGGCCCGGACGGCATGCTCTACGCGGGCACGGGAGAGAGCGGACGGCGGGACCTGGCCCAGGACAGGAAGTCGCTCGGTGGCAAGATCCTCCGGATGACCCCGGAGGGCGAACCGGCCCCGGGCAACCCCTTCCCCGGCTCGCCGGTGTACAGCTACGGGCACCGCAATGTGCAGGGCCTGGCCTGGGACGGCAAACAGCGCCTGTTCGCCTCGGAGTTCGGCCAGGACACCTGGGACGAGCTGAACGCGATCAAGCCCGGCGGCAACTACGGCTGGCCGGACGCCGAGGGCACGTCGGGCGACTCCAGGTACATCAACCCCATCGCCCAGTGGCACACCGACGACGCCTCCCCCAGCGGTATCGCCTACGTGGACGGTGTCATCTGGATGGCCGGTCTGAAGGGGCAGCGCCTGTGGCGCATCCCGCTGGACGGCACGAAGGCCTCGGCGGCCCCGCAGGCCTTCCTCACCGGCGAGTACGGCCGCCTCCGCACGGTGGCGGCGGCGGGCGGCGACAAGCTGTGGCTGGTCACCAGCAACACGGACGGCCGCGGCAAGCCCAGGAGCGGGGACGACCGGATCCTGGAGCTGCGGGTGAGGTGAGGGCCAGGGGTTCGCTTCCGGCCGCCCCGGCCTGCTCAGGACTCGGCGGGCTCCTCCCCGGGTCGCCTCGGCAGCCGGACGACGACCTTTCCGGAGGCGAGGTCCATCGGTCCGCGTCCGGGGTCACCGTCGCCGACGTCCTCCCGGTTCAGCTCCAGCCGGTTCTGCTCGTCGCGGGTGTGTTTGCGGCCGGGCGCGAACAGTTCCTCGAAGACGTCGAACACGCGCTGCCTCCCTCGGCTGGCGTCCCGTACAGCGTAAGCCTCACCCCGCTGCCGGGGACGCGGGTGTTACGGCCGGGAACAACCCCAGCCGATAGGCCACCGCCGCCGCCTCCCCGCGCCCGGAGACGCCGAGCTTGCCCAGGATGTTCGACACGTGGACGCTTGCCGTCTTCGGGGAGATGAACAACTCCTCGGCTATCTGACGGTTGGTGCGTCCCGCGGACACCAGCCGCAGGACGTCCCGCTCCCGGCTGGTCAGGCCGAGCGACCCGGCGGGGTCGGCGGCGCTTTCCCGCCGGGGGGCGCGGGCCGGGGCGAGGCGGGCGCGCTGGGCGAGCAGGGTGACGGCCTCGGCGAGCGGGCGGGCGCCCAGGTGGCCGGCGACGGCCCCGGCGAGGCGGAGCAGTTCCCTGGCGCGGTCGCGCTGGTCGTCGCCACCGTCCGACAGCAGGGTCTGGGCGAGCCGGTACCGGACCCGGGCGAGGTCGTAGGGGCGCTCCAGGCACTCGAAGGCGGTGACCACCTCCGACCAGGTGTCCGCGGTGTCCTCGCCGGTGGCGCGCAGCAGTTCGGCGCGGGTCCATCTCTCGTACGCGTGCCAGACCGGCAGGCCGGTGGTGAGTTTCCGGGCGGCCCCGGAGAGGAGGCCGAGGAACTCGGCCCGGCCCTCCGTCGTGGCGGGCAGGGGGCGGGCGTCGGCCTCGGCGGTGGCGGCGGCCAGCAGCAGCGGCCAGGCATAGCGGTGCGTACCGGGCGGGAAGCCGGAGTCCACGGCGCGACGCAGTTCGGCGCGGGCGTCGAGCAGCCTGCCCTCCGCCGCGGCGATGCCGATGGCGATGCGGGCCATGGGCAGCCAGTGCTGGGGCATGGGGTCGTGGGGGCCGTAGTGGGCTCGGGCGGTGGCCAGGTGGCGAGCGGCCTCGGCAACGTCGCCCCGGCCGGACGCGAGGTCGGCGAGGCGGAGGGCGCCCACGCCCCGGGTCGTGGCGCCGTGGCCCACGGCGAGCGCGTGGGCGGCGGCGTCGGTGGCCTCGTCCCAGTGGCCGAGCACGTACTGCGCCGCGGAGAGGTTGCCCCACACCCACGCCTCGGAGTCCAGCTGGCCGGACTTGCGGGTGAAGGCGATCCCTTCCCGCAGGATGGGGACGGCCTCCCTGACGCGGCCCACCGACTGCAGTTCGCTCGGCAGGTTCACATAGGCGCGGCTCGCGACGTGTGTGACGCCTTCCGCGAGTGCCTGCTCCTTGACCTCGCGCATCCGGGCGAGGCCGGCTTCGGTGTTTCCCGCGTCGACCATGAGGCCGCCGAGGGTGAGGCGGGCGTGCAGCTCGGTCTCCCGGGCGCCCACCATCCGCGCGTACTCCACGGCCCGTTCGGCGGCGGCGAGGGCGTCGGGTCCGGGCTCGTGCAGCATGGACCAGTTGGCGACGTAGGCGAGGACCTCGGCGTGCACCTCCGACGGCGGCAGCCCGCGGACCAGTTCCTGCGCGGTGGCCAGCTCCTTCCAGCCGTCGCCGCGGGCCTGGGCCTGGACGAGCCGGGAGCGCTGTACCCAGAACCAGGCGGCGCGCAGGGGGTCGTCCTCGTCCTCCAGCAGCCGCAGCGCCCGCTTGGCGATCTTCACGGCGCGTTCCCGTTCCCCGCAGAAGCGGCCCGCGACGGCCGCCTCCGCCATGAGGTCGAGGTAGCGCAGGGGCGTGGTGGCGGGGTCGCAGCCGCAGGGCGGGTAGTTCTCGGTGTAGTCGACGGGGCGCAGGGCGGTCCGCACGTCCGCCGGAGCGAGGTCCCACAGTTCCATCGCCCGCTCCAGCAGACGCAGTTGCTCGCTGTAGGCGTGCCGGCGGCGGGCGACGACGGAGGCGTCCAGGACGGCGGGCAGGGCCTTGGCCGCGTCGTGGGCGTGGTACCAGTAGCTGGCCAGGCGCATCACGCGTGCGTCGGCGGGCACGAGTGCGGGGTCGGCCTCCAGGGCTTCGGCGTAGCGGCGGTTGAGGCGGGAGCGTTCGCCGGGCAGCAGGTCGTCGGCGACGGCCTCGCGGACCAGGGAGTGGCGGAAGCGGTAGCCGTCGCCGGCGGGTGCGGCGCTGAGGAGGTTGGCGTTCACGGCGGCGCGCAGCGCCTCGATGAGGTCGTCCTCCGGCAGGCCGGCGACGGCGGCGAGGAGCCGGTGCTCGACGGTGGAGCCGCCTTCGGCGACGATCCGGGCGACCCGCTGGGCGGGTTCGGGCAGGGCCTCGACACGGACGAGGAGCAGGTCGCGCAGGGTGTCGGTGAGGCCCGCGCAGCAGCCTTCACAGGAGGCGACGGCGAGTTCCTCCACGAAGAAGGCGTTGCCGTCGGAGCGTTCGAAGATCTCGTCGACCTGGGCGGGGTCGGGTTCGGTGGCGAGGATGCCGGCGATCTGACGGCCGACCTCCTCGCGGGTGAAGCGGGCGAGTTCGAGGCGGCGGACGGTGCGCAGCCGGTCGAGTTCGGCGAGCAGGGGGCGCAGCGGGTGGCGGCGGTGGATGTCGTCGGAGCGGTAGGTGGCGAGGACGACGAGACGGCCGGTGCGCAGGGTGCGGAAGAGGTAGGCGAGGAGGTGGCGGGTGGAGGCGTCGGCCCAGTGCAGGTCCTCGAGGGCGAGGACGACGGTGCGTTCGGCGGCGACGCGTTCCAGGAGGCGGGCGGTGAGTTCGAAGAGGCGGGCCATGCCCTGCTCGTCGTGCCGGCTGGAGGTGGCCTCGCCGAGTTCGGGCAGCAGTCGGGCCAGTTCCTCCTCCTGTCCGGCGGCCGCGGCGGCCAGTTCGTCGGGCAGGGCCTGGCGCAGGGTGCGCAGGGCGGTGGAGAAGGGGGCGAAGGGCAGCCCGTCGGCGCCGATCTCCACGCAGCCGCCCAGCGCCACGACGGCGCCGTGGCGGCATGCGGCGGTGGCGAACTCCTCGACGAGCCGTGTCTTGCCGACGCCCGCCTCGCCGCCGACCACCAACGCCTGCGGCTCCCCCGCGGCGGCACGGGCGAGCGCGTCGTTCAGGGCGCCCAGTTCGTCGGCGCGGCCGACGAAGACGGGACTGACGGATCTGGTCTCCACGGGCCCGAGCATCGCATGCGGGCCGGAGGGGACGGCACGGGTTTTCCACAAGGCCGGCGGGTTCGTCGTACGACCATACGGAAGCGGGCGGCCATCCCCCGTCCGGCCGCCCTCCGCCGCCCCCGCCCTCATGCGGCCCGGGTGAGCCGGTCCTGGTGCGGGCGGCGGGTATCCGGCCCGGTCCCGGCGGCGCGGCGGGCCGCCTCCTCGCGGCGCGCGGCACGCCGGCCGCGTACCGCCTCGCGGGCCAGGCGCTCGGCCTCGGCCCGGCGGTGCAGCTCGGTGGAACGGGCCTGGTGCAGTTCGAGCTCGAACATGGTGTCTTCCCTGGTGAGAGCCGGCTTCCGGATCGGTTCCGGCGATGTCTCCACCTTCGTCTCCGAGGGAGGTGTGCCGCATCGGGAAAGTTCCGCATCTTCGGCGGGCCGGCGGGGCCGGGACACACGTAAGGGGCCTCAGGCGGTCCGTACGGTGGGCACGGTCGGTCTGAGGCCCCTCAGTCAGCGGTGGTTCAGCTCGTGGAGGGCAGGGCGAGCAGGGCGTCGGAGTACTTGAGGACGGCCAGGAGCAGGCCGATGACCCCGAGGGAGACGCCGGCCCAGGCGACCGACTTGATCCACGCGGCCTGGGGCTTCCCGGGGGCCCCGAAGGCGGGCCGGGCCAGGACGACGACGCCGGTGATCAGCGCGGCCAGCGCGAACAGGCCGGCCCAGAACGCGGTGGTGTGCCAGGCGTCGCCGTAGACCTCCTTGACCTGCTTGGCGATGCTCGCTCCCGAGGAGGTCTGCAGCTGGCCCACGAGGGTCTCGCGCGCGGCGGCCACCGTGCCGATCCAGCCGCCGGTGAGCGAGACCAAGCCCAGGGCGGCGGAGACCACGGCTCCGGCACCCTGTCCGACACCGGAGGGGCCCGCCTCCTCGGTCCCGCCGGCCGGCTCCTCGCCGCCGGTCTCCGCGTGCTCGGCCGTCACCCCGTCGGCGGCGCGCTCCTCGGCCCGCTCGTCGCCGGTCCTGGTGACGTCGGCCGTGGCCTCGTCCTTCTTGGCGCCGTCCTTCTTGGCCCCGGCGCCGGTCTCGGCTTCGTCCACTGTCTTCGTTCCCATGCCTCGCACCGTACGGACGCTGTCTGAGAGGTCCCTTAACGATCGTCTAATGACCGTCGTGGGCGGCACGCACGCGTGCCGTACGCCACTCGGGGGCAAGGACCGACCAGATCTCGGTACTGGTGCGCACGCCCCGGTGGGGATAGTTCTCGCGGAGCACGCCCTCGCGGGTCATGCCCAGCCGTCGCGCCACGTTGATGCTGGGTTCGTTGGCCGACGACACGTGCCACTCCACACGGTGCATGCCGCGCTCGTCGAACGCCCAGTCCAGCAGGACCCGCATGCCGCGCGTGACGAGCCCGCGCCCGGCGGCGGAGGGTTCCAGCCAGCAGCCGGCCTCGCAGACCCCGCTGGGCGTGTCCCAGACCCGGAACAGCAGCCCGCCGACCAGCCTGCCGTCCAGCCACATCCCGTGCAGGCCGCCGGCGTCCGCGGCGCGCTTGTCGGCGTAGGAACGCAGCCAGGCGCGGGCCGACTCCAGGTCCGTCACGACGTCCGGCAGGCCGACGTGGCGGCCGACGAAGTCCCGCCCCCGGTCGATGTTGGCGATGAGCTCCTCGGCGTGCCAGGACTCCAGGGGGCGGAGTTCGGCTCCGTCGTCACCCAGGGATATCGCGTACATCGCGCTGCCGCTCCTTCTGAGGTTCCGTCACGATCCGGGTGAGCCTCTCATGGCGGGGCCGGCGTCGCCCGCGCTCCGTCACCCCTCGGGGCCTTTCAGTCGAACTGGTCTCCGAGTGCCATGATCATCGTGCCCGCGATCAGCAGCCACAGCGCCCACCGGGTACGGCCCCTGGCGCCCAGTACCCCGGCGAGCGCGCACACGCCGGCACCGGCGGCGTACGCGGCCGGCACGAAGGCGGGGACGGAGTCGCCCAGACGCATCAGCGAGGCGGTGGTGCCGGCCAGCGTCAGCACGGCTCCGGTGCCGGTGGCCGTCCAGCGAGCCCGGCGCGCGTCCTCGGCGGGATCCTCGGCCTGCTCCTCCGCGAGGTCCTCCGCGGCGTCCTCCGGGAGGTCCCGGTCCCCCACACCCTTCACCCCGGCTGTCCCGGGCCACGTGCCGGAGTCGGTACGTCCACTCATGGCGGGCGAGCGTAGTACCTGTCGCCGAGCGGTCCAGGTGCGAGGAGCGGCTTCGACCTCTGTCGAACTGTTGCGCATACCTTTCCCGTACGCGGCGGGCGCGGAGCCCGTTCACCGCTGGCGTGGGAACGGCCCCGGAGGTCCTGCCTCCGGGGCCGTGCACCGTGGGGTCTCAGCCCTCGCCGACGCCGAGCTTCTCCAGGATGAGCTCCTTGACGCGGGCCGCGTCGGCCTGGCCCCGGGTCGCCTTCATGACCGCACCGACCAGGGCGCCGGCCGCGGCCACCTTGCCGCCGCGGATCTTGTCCGCGACGGCCGGGTTGCCGGCGATGGCCTCGTCGACGGCGGCGGTGAGCGCGCCCTCGTCGGAGACGACCTTCAGGCCGCGCTTGTCGACGACCTCGTCCGGGGTGCCCTCGCCCGCGAGCACGCCCTCGATGACCTGGCGGGCCAGCTTGTCGTTCAGGTCACCCTTCGCGACCAGTTCGGTGACCCGGGCGACCTGCGCCGGGGTGATCGCCAGCTCGTCCAGGGACGTGCCGGACTCGTTGGCGCTGCGCGCCAGTTCACCCATCCACCACTTGCGGGCGGAGGCGGCGTCGGCACCGGCCTCGATCGTGGCGACGATCGGGTCCAGGGCTCCGGCGTTGAGGATGGCCTGCATGTCGGTGGCGGAGATGCCCCACTCGGCGAGCAGCCGGGTGCGGCGGGCCAGCGGCAGTTCGGGCAGCGCGGCCCGGATCTCCTCGACCCACTCGCGGGACGGGGCCACCGGGACGAGGTCGGGCTCCGGGAAGTACCGGTAGTCCTCGGCCTCTTCCTTCACCCGGCCCGAGGTCGTCGACCCGGTGTCCTCGTGGAAGTGGCGGGTCTCCTGCACGATCGTGCCGCCGGAGGAGAGGACGGCCGCGTGCCGCTGGATCTCGAAGCGGGCCGCGCGCTCCACGGACCGCAGGGAGTTGACGTTCTTCGTCTCCGAGCGCGTGCCGAACTTCTCGCCGCCCTTGGGCATCAGCGAGAGGTTCACGTCGCAGCGCATCTGGCCCATCTCCATGCGGGCCTCGGAGACGCCGAGCGCCTTGATCAGCTCGCGCAGCTCACGGACGTACGCCTTGGCCACCTCGGGAGCGCGGTCGCCGGCGCCGACGATCGGCTTGGTGACGATCTCGATGAGCGGGATGCCGGCGCGGTTGTAGTCGAGGAGCGAGTGCGAGGCGCCGTGGATCCGGCCGGTGGCGCCGCCGACGTGCGTCGACTTGCCGGTGTCCTCCTCCATGTGGGCGCGCTCGATCTCCACGCGGAAGGTCTCGCCGTCCTCCAGCTGCACGTCGAGGTAGCCGTTGGAGGCGATCGGCTCGTCGTACTGGGAGGTCTGGAAGTTCTTCGGCATGTCCGGATAGAAGTAGTTCTTCCGGGCGAAGCGGCACCACTCGGCGATCTCGCAGTTCAGCGCGAGACCGATCTTGATCGCGGACTCGACGCCGGTCGCGTTGACGACCGGGAGCGAGCCGGGCAGGCCGAGGCAGGTCGGGCAGGTCTGCGAGTTGGGCTCGGCGCCCAGTTCGGTGGAGCACCCGCAGAACATCTTGGTCTTGGTGCCGAGTTCGACATGGACCTCGAGGCCCATGACGGGGTCGTACGACGCAAGCGCGTCCTCGTACGACACCAGGTCGGTCGTGGTGGTCACGGTGAAACTTCCCTCTCAGCCCAGCAGGACGTCGTCGTCGCCCAGCCGCTTCAGCTCGCGGTACAGGATGGCGAGGCCGGTGACGATGGCGGCGGCGGACACGGCGGCGTCGATCAGGCGGAGCGTGTCGCTCTCCAGGCGGGCCTTCTTGGCCTGCTTGGCGACGCCGACCGCGCCGAACGCGGTGGTGGCCATGGACAGGTACAGACCGGACTTGGACTTCTTGAAGCCCTTGGCCTTCGACAGTGCCTTGGTCACAGCGACGGAGCCTCCTCGAGCAGCGGGTGCCCCCACCTTTCCACGAACGCGGCCTCGACGGCGGCACCGACCTTGTACAGGCGGTCGTCCTTGAGCGCCGGGGCGATGATCTGCAGGCCGACCGGGAGGTTGTCCTCCGGGGCGAGACCGCAGGGCAGCGACATGGCCGCGTTGCCCGCCAGGTTGGTCGGGATGGTGCACAGGTCGGCCAGGTACATCGCCATCGGGTCGTCGGCGCGCTCGCCGATCGGGAAGGCGGTGGTCGGCGTGGTCGGCGAGACGATCACGTCGACCTGCTCGAAGGCCTTTTCGAAGTCGCGCGTGATGAGCGTGCGGACCTTCTGCGCGCTGCCGTAGTAGGCGTCGTAGTACCCGCTCGACAGGGCGTACGTACCGAGCATGATGCGCCGCTTGACCTCGGGGCCGAAGCCAGCCTCACGGGTGAGGGAGGTGACCTCCTCGGCCGAGTGGCTGCCGTCGTCGCCGGTGCGCAGGCCGTAGCGCAGGCCGTCGAAGCGGGCGAGGTTGGAGGAGCACTCGGACGGCGCGATCAGGTAGTACGCCGACAGGGCGAGGTCGAAGGACGGGCAGTCCAGCTCGACGATCTCGGCGCCGAGTTCCTTCAGCAGCGCCACGGACTCGTCGAAGCGCTGGATGACGCCGGCCTGGTAGCCCTCGCCGCGGAACTGCTTGACGACGCCGACGCGCATCCCGGCCACGCTGCCGTTGCGCGCGGCCTCGACGACCGGCGGGACCGGGGCGTCGATGGAGGTGGAGTCGAGCGGGTCGTGCCCGGCGATCACCTCGTGCAGGAGGGCCGCGTCCAGGACCGTACGGGCGCAGGGGCCGCCCTGGTCGAGGGAGGACGAGAAGGCCACCATGCCGAAGCGGGAGACCGCGCCGTACGTCGGCTTCACACCGACCGTACCGGTGACGGCGGCCGGCTGGCGGATGGAGCCGCCGGTGTCGGTGCCGATGGCGAGCGGCGCCTGGAAGGAGGCGAGCGCGGCGGAGGAGCCGCCGCCGGAGCCGCCGGGGATCTTGGTGAGGTCCCAGGGGTTGCCGGTCGGCCCGTAGGCGCTGTTCTCGGTGGAGGACCCCATGGCGAACTCGTCCATGTTGGTCTTGCCGAGGATGACCACGTCGGCGGCCTTCAGCCGCTTGGTGAGCGTCGCGTCGTACGGCGGGATCCAGCCCTCGAGGATCTTCGAGCCGACGGTCGTGGGCACGCCCTCGGTGGTGAAGATGTCCTTGAGGGCGAGCGGGACGCCGGCCAGCGGGCCGAGCTTCTCGCCCCGCGCCCGCTTCTCGTCCACGGCGCGGGCCTGGGCGAGGGCGCCCTCGCGGTCCACGTACAGGAAGGCGTGCACCTTCTCGTCGACGGCCTCGATGCGCGCGAGGTGGGCCTCGGTGACCTCGACGGCCGTGAGCTCACCGGAGGCGATCTTCGCGGCGGTCTCGGCGGCCGTCAGCCTGATGATGTACGTCATGGGATTCAGTCCTCCCCCAGGATCTGCGGCACCTTGAAACGCTGCTGCTCCTGGGCCGGGGCGCCGGACAGCGCCTGCTCGGGGGTGAGCGAGGGACGGACCTCGTCCGGGCGCATGACGTTCGTCAGCGGGAGCGGGTGCGAGGTCGGCGGTACGTCTTGGTCGGCGACCTCGCTGACGCGGGCGACCGCGCCGATGATGTCGTCCAGCTGTCCCGCGAAGTGCTCGAGCTCTTCGGGCTTCAGCTCCAGACGCGCCAGCCGGGCGAGGTGGGCGACCTCCTCGCGCGTGATGCCAGGCATGCAGCGTTCCTCTGGGGTGAGTGTGTGTGGTTTGGCCCAATCCTATGGGGCGGGGGCGGGTGCCCGTGAAACGGTTTGCCGCCGCGCCCCGGACTCAGTGCCGGCGCCCGTCCCAGGCCTCGCTCTTCAGGAAGTGGTTGTCGTACAGCTCCTGCACCTCCAGGAGGCTCTCCGGGGTGGCCTCGCCCAGGGCCTGCACGGGCTGGTCACACTCATGCGCAGCGGTCGGCTGCCGGAAGAGGCCCACGACCGCCGTCTGTCCCTGCTGATCAGCCGCTTCGCCGGGGAGCGCCTGCCCTGAGGGTCACTCGGCGGCGGGCAGCGCGGCGCGCGGCCGCTGCCAGCCCCGCGACCCGCGGGCCAGCAGCCAGGCGGTCGTCTCCTCGGGGGGCATCGCCGCGGCCACCAGCCACCCCTGTACGGCGTCGCAGCGCAGGTCCCGCAGGCGTTCCCAGGTCTCGTCGTCCTCTACGCCCTCGGCGACGACGAGCAGGCCGAGCGAGTGGGCGAGGTCGACGGTGCAGCGGACGATCTCCGCGTCCTCGGTGTCGACGGCCAGCCGCGCCACGAACGAGCGGTCGATCTTCAGCTCGCTGACCGGCAGCCGGCGCAGGTGGACCAGCGAGGAGTACCCGGTGCCGAAGTCGTCCAGGGACATCTTCACGCCGTGCCCGGTCAGTCCGGCGAGGGTGTCGGCGGCCCGCTGCGGGTCCTCCAGCAGCACGTGCTCCGTTATCTCCAGTTGCAGCGCTCCCGGGGGCACTCCGTGCCGGGCCAGCCGCGCGGCCACCGAGCCCGCGAACCCCGGGGTGTGCACGTCGCGCGGGGAGACGTTGACGGCCACCGGCACGAACAGGCCCTGCGCGCGCCACTCGGCGACCTGCCCGAGAGCGGTCTCCAGCACGTACTCGGTCAGGTACGGCATCAGCCCCGAGGACTCGGCGATCGCTATGAACTCGTCCGGCGGCACCTTCCCGCGCTCCGGGTGCACCCAGCGGACCAGCGCCTCCAGACCGGCCACCTGGCCGTCGAAGCGGACCTTGGGCTGGTAGTGCAGCTGGACCTCGTGCGCGTCCAGCGCCCGGCGCAGGTCGCCCAGCAGGCCCAGCCGGTCGGGCGTGTTGGAGTCCCGCTTGGACTCGTAGACCTCCACGCCCGTACGGTCCCGCTTCGCCTGGTACATCGCCACGTCCGCGCGGCGCAGCAGCCCTTCGGCGTCCAGGGCGTGGTCGGGGAAGACGGCGACGCCCGCACTGGCCTCCAGGACGAGGGTGAGCCCGTCGAGGTCGAGCGGGGAGCTGAGGGCGGTGACGAGGCCGCGGGCGACCCGGGTCGCCGATGTGGTGGAGTCGGCGACGGGCAGTAACACGGCGAACTCGTCGCCGCCGAGCCGGGCGGCCTCCGCGCCGCGCGGCAGTGCCAGGCGCAGCCGGTCCGCGATCTGCAACAACAGCCGGTCACCGGCGAGATGACCGAGGGTGTCGTTCACCGAGCGGAACCGGTCCAGGTCGATCAGCATGAGGGCGGCGCGGGCGCCGATGCGCTCGGCGTCGTCGAGGGCCGTCCAGATCCGCTCCAGGAGCCACTGCCGGTTGGGCAGCCCGGTCAGCGGATCGCGCAGCTGCTCCTCCGCCCGGGCCCGGGCTATCCACAGGGTGGAGTCGAGCGCGATGAGCGGGATGGCGAACAGCGGGAGCAGCAGCGGCTGGGCGACGGCGACCACGCACACCAGTGGGGCGATGCCGATCAGCGCCACGGCGACCAGCCCGTGCCGGATCAGGGCGGTGCGGGCGACGGTGGGCAGACCGCCGCGCGGGGCGTGCAGGTACCACAGCAGGAGGCGGGTGACGGCGAGGTAGGCGGCCGCGACGAGGACGACCTCGGGGACGGTGGCGAGGGTCCAGCTCGCGGGATTCCAGGGCCGCTCGATGGTGGGTACACGGCCGAAGGCGCCCAGCACCAGGGCGCCCGCGCCGATGCCGAGGATGTCCACCGCGCCCTGCAGCACCCCCTGGCGCCGGCGGTGGTGGCGGGCTATGCCGACCAGGACGACGACGGTGAGGCTGACCATGCCGGCGGGCACCCAGCCGTACAGCAGCAGGACGGCGAGGGTGAGGGCGGCGCCGGAACCGGTGCCGCCCCACCAGCGGGAGCGGCCGAGCATGACCAGGTGGCCGACGATGACGCCGGTCAGCACGGCCAGGGACCAGCCGACCGCGCCGGACGGGAAGAGCGCGTGGCTGCCGGTGAACGCGCGCAGGAAACCGGCGCCCAGGGTGACGGCGGCGGCCGCCACGACGGCCGCGGGCAACGCGGGCCAGGACACGTGCCGTTCGGGTTCGGCCCCCCTCGACACGGCGGGCTCGACGGCCAGGGGTACGGGGGTGGTGCGCGCGTCCGTCGCGGTGGGCGGCCCGGCGGCGCGTCCCCGCGCGCCCGGGCGCTCCGCGGTCCGCCCCGGCCACCGGCTCGCCCGCCATGCGTCCGTCATGCGGCGCAGGCGCAGCCGGGAGTCCGGAGCGGCGCTCTCGGTCGGTTCCATTCCCGTCCCTCTCACAACCGGCGGTGCCCACGCCACGCGGCCCGATGCCCGACAACCATCAGCGGCTCCGCGGTGGAAAGCCCTTCCTCCCGCTCCGCACGGGCGGGGGGATGCCCCGACCGCAGCTGGGCACGGCAGGCGCACACCTCAACAGTAGGCCGCGGAACGCTTCCACGGGCAGCGGTCGCCGACGGTTGCCCGAATGCACCCTGGCCACCCGTATGCATCTGATATGCACCGTTCGCGAGGCCTTCAACCGCTACTCCCCGGTCGGAAGCGCGACTTCGGCCGCCGCCTCGGGCCCCTGTTCCAGAAGGACGCCGAAACCGTCCTCGTTCAGGACCGGCACCTTGAGCTGCATGGCCTTGTCGTACTTCGATCCCGGGTTGTCACCCACGACGACGAAGGACGTCTTCTTCGAGACGGAACCGGTCACCTTGGCACCCCGGCTCTGCAGCGCCTCCTTGGCTCCGTCGCGGGTGAAGTTCTCGAGCGTGCCGGTGACGACGACGGTCAGCCCTTCCAGCGGACGCGGTCCCTCGTCCTCGCCCGAGGCCGCGTCCTCCAGCGGGACGCCGGCCGCCTTCCACTTGCGGACGATCTCGCGGTGCCAGTCCTGGGCGAACCACTCCTTCAGGGCCGCGGCGATGATGGGCCCGACGCCGTCGGTCGTCGCCAACTCCTCCTCGGTGGCCTGTTCGATGCGGTCGACGGAGCGGAACTCGCGCGCGAGGGCCTGCGCCGCCACCGGCCCCACATGGCGGATGGAAAGGCCGTTCAGGAAACGGGCCAGCGGACGGGCCCTGGCCGCCTCGATGTTCTGCAGCAGCGCGAGGGTGTTCTTCTTCGGCTCGCCCTCCTTGTTGGCGAAGACCGT
This sequence comes from Streptomyces sp. NPDC004542, assembly GCF_040610035.1. Taxonomy (NCBI): domain Bacteria; kingdom Bacillati; phylum Actinomycetota; class Actinomycetes; order Kitasatosporales; family Streptomycetaceae; genus Streptomyces; species Streptomyces sp. NPDC004542. Next base: position 2,912 of record NZ_JBEXLP010000090.1, on the reverse strand, counting down.
GACGACCTTCTCCTCGCCCGTCCTGGGATCCCGCTTGGGCAGACCGCTGTCCGGGTCGAGCACGTACGCCTTGATGGGCAGCAGCTTCTCCACCGTCAGGTCGAACAGGTCGCCCTCGTCCACCAGCGGCGGATCGGCCGGCTCCAGCGGACGGGTCAGAGCCGCCGCCACCACCCCGCCGAAGTGCTCGATGTCCAGGCACTCGCGGCCCGCGAGATAGGAGACGCGCTCCCTCAACTGGGCAGGACAGGTACGGGCGTTCGGGCAGCGGAGGTCGACATCGCCCTCCTTCATGGGCCGCAGCGGCGTACCGCACTCGGGGCATTCGCCCGGCATCACGAACTCACGCTCACCGCCGTCGCGCAGGTCGACGACCGGGCCGAGGATCTCCGGGATCACGTCACCGGCCTTGCGGATCACCACCGTGTCACCGATCAGAACACCCTTGGCCTTGACGACGTCCTGGTTGTGCAGCGTGGCGAACTCGACCTCGCTGCCCGCGACCGTGACCGGCTCGACCTGGGCGTACGGCGTGACCCGGCCGGTGCGGCCGACGCCCACCTTGATGTCGATCAGCTTGGTGTTGACCTCTTCCGGCGCGTACTTGTACGCGATGGCCCAGCGCGGGGCGCGGGCCGTGGAACCGAGGCGTCCCTGGAGCCGGATCTCGTCGAGCTTGACCACCACTCCGTCGATCTCGTGCTCCACGGAGTGGCGGTTCTCGCCGTAGTAGGCGATGAACTCCCGTACACCGCCGAGGTCGTCGACCACCCGGTTGTGCCGGGAGGTGGGCAGGCCCCAGGTCCCCAGCAGCTCGTAGGCCTGGGAGAGCCGGGTGAGACCCTCGTAGCCCTCCAGGGCGCCGATGCCGTGGACCACCATGTGCAGGGGGCGGGTGGCGGTGACGCGCGGGTCCTTCTGCCGCAGTGAACCGGCCGCCGCGTTGCGGGGGTTGGCGAAGGGCTTGTCACCGGCCGCCAGCAGGCGCTCGTTGAGCTCCGCGAACTTCTCCATCGGGAAGTAGACCTCGCCGCGGATCTCCACGAGGTCGGGGACGCGGTCGCCCCGCAGACGGTCCGGGATCTCCGCGATGGTGCGGACGTTGGGGGTGATGTCCTCACCGGTGCGGCCGTCCCCCCGGGTGGCGGCACGGGTGAGACGGCCGTGCTCGTAGGTGAGGTTGACGGCGAGGCCGTCGACCTTCAGCTCGCACAGGAAGTGGTACTCCTGGTCGCCGAGTTCACGGGCGATGCGGTCGGCCCAGGTGGCGAGGTCGTCGTCGTTGAAGGTGTTGTCGAGGGAGAGCATCCGCTGGCGGTGCTCCACCGACGTGAAATCCGTCCGGTAGGACCCGGCGACCTTCTGGGTCGGCGAGTCCGGCGTGCGCAGTTCCGGGTGCTCCTCCTCCAGCGCCTCCAGAGTCTTCAGGAGCCCGTCGAACTCGGCGTCGCTGATGACGGGGGCGTCCTTCACGTAGTACCGGAAGCGGTGCTCCTCGATCTGCTCAGCGAGCTGCGCGTGCTTCTCCCGTGCCTCGGCGGGCACTGCCGTCTCCGCCTGCTGCTTGTCGCCGGCCACCGTGTGGTCCTCCCGTTACTCTGGGTTGTCCGCGAGGGATCTCGCCGCCTGGGCGCAGTGGGCGAGCGCCCGGCGCGCGTACTCCGGCGAAGCGCCCGCGAGTCCGCACGCCGGGGTGACCGTGACCGCCTGGGCGAGAAGCCCCGGATGCAGCCCCAGCCTGCGCCACAGCGTCCTGACACCCATGACGCTACCGGCAGGGTCTGACAACGGGCCGTCCGTGCCGGGCACGACTCCGGTCAGCAGCCGGGTGCCGCCCTCGACCGCCTCACCGATCGCCTCGTCGTCACGCTCGGTGAGGAGTGAGAAGTCGAAGGAGACCCCGGCCGCGCCCGCCCGGCGCAGCAGGGCGAAGGGCACGTCCGGGGCGCAGGAGTGGACCACGACCGGGCCGGGCGCGTGCACGCCGACCAGGTCGCGGAGCGTGGCCTCGACGATCTGCCGGTCCACCGCGCGGTGGGTGCGGTAGCCGCTGGCGGTCCGCACCTGGCCGCGCAGGACGGCGGTGAGGGAGGGTTCGTCGAACTGGAGCACGAGCTGGGCGCCGGGGACGCGGCGCCGGACCTCGGCGAGGTGCTGCCGCAGGCCCTCGGCGAGGGAGGCGGCGAGATCGCGGCAGGCGCCGGGATCGGAGAGGACGGCCTCGCCGTTCCTGAGCTCCAGGTTCGCCGCCAGCGTCCACGGGCCTACGGCCTGCACCTTCAGCGGTCCCCCGTACCCCTGCGTGAACTCCTCCAGCGCGTCGAGGTCCTCGCCGAGCCAGGAGCGGGCGCGCTTGGTGTCCCGGCCCGGCCGGTCCCCGATCCGCCAGCCGCTGGGCTCCACGCGCGCGTACAGCTCGACGAGCATTCCGGCGGTACGGCCGATCATGTCGGCGCCGGGACCCCTGGCGGGGAGCTCGGGCAGGAACGGGAAGTCCTCGAAGCTTCCGGTGGCCGTCTTGGCGGCTTCCCGGGCGTCGGTGCCGGGGAGGGAGCCGATGCCGGTGGCGGGGCCGAAGCGAAGGTTGTCGTTCACGGGGTGAAGCCTACGTAGGCCGGAGGGCGGGGGGTGGAGGCCGGGTGCGGGTCGTGCCGGGGGCGGGGTGCGCCGGGGGCGGGCCTCAGGTGTCTCGCCCCCGCCGCCCCTGCCCTTCCCGTCCCCAGGGGCTGCGCCCCTTCGACCCCGCCAGGGGGCCGCGCCCCCTGCACCCCCGCGGGGCTCCGCCCCCGCACCCCGCCGGTGGGCCGCGCCACCGCACCCCCGCGAGGCTCCGCCCCCGCACCCCGCCGGGGCTCCGCCCCGGACCCCGTGGGCCTGAACCGGCCTCGTCCTCTAGCTCCCCCAGAGGGGGC
>NZ_JBEXLP010000089.1:0-28575 GCF_040610035.1 Streptomyces sp. NPDC004542 | reverse complement strand
GCGCTGGACGCCTGGGCGGCCGAGCGCACCGGCGGGTCCTGACCTCAGCGGGCCGGTGTGCTGCTCCACAGGGCCAGCAGCACCCGCTCCGGTGGGGCGCCGCGGGCCAGCAGGCGGGCCGCGCGGGGCCAGGTCTCGGGGGGCAGGCCGTGCTCGGTGACCAGGCGGTACAGGGTGGGGCCGGGGCCGGGGAGCATCAGCAGCTCGCCCAGCAGGCGGGCCTCGGCGGGCGGGGCGCCGGTGGCCTGGACCAGGTCCAGGGCGTCGGAGCCGTAGCGCTCGACCAGGGCCAGGCCGTCCTCCCCGGCCGCCAGCAGCCACGGGGTGAGCCGGCCGGCCCGGGCACCGTGTTTCTCGCGCTGCTCGACCAGCAGCCGCAGGACGCGTGCCCCGGAGCGGCCGCCCAGCAGCGGCAGCCAGCGCGGGCCCCAGACGGTGACCGCCTCGGCGGCGCCCGGCAGGCGCTGCTCCACGATGGCCGCGGTGACCGCGACCCGGGGTCCGAAGCGGGCGCCGACCGACAGCACGGCCTGGAGCGAGCGGGCTGCCAACTCGGCTGTGAGCGGGGAGAGTTCGGCGAGCATGCGGCGCTGCTCGGGGCTGAGCCGGAAACGGTCGGCGAACTGCTGGGCCACGACACCGAGTCCCTCGCGCAGCAGGGTGCGCAGCGCGAGCGATGGGTCCGGGGAGGCGAGGACCAGGGGCAGTTCGCGGCGGGCACGGGGGTCGAGGGTGCCCTCGGGGTCGGTGGCGTACAGCCGCAGCAGCGCGGCGCGCTGTTCGGGCGTGTGGAGGGCCGCCAGCAGCGGCAGCAGGGGCGGGGCGGCGGCCAGGGTCGCGGCCGTGGCGGGCGCGGCGGCGGGGCCGAGGACCGCGGCGCCGACCCGGTGCGCCAGCCGTGGTCCGTCGACCGCCCATCGGCGGATCTTCTCGGGGTGTTCGACGACGTTGCCGAGGACCCAGTCGAGCGGTTTGCCGCGCTCCAGTTGCAGGCGCGACCAGGCGACGGCGCCCGCGGTGCCGAGCGGCGCGGTCTGCTCGGCACGTTCGTAGCCGCGTTCCTGGAAGGCGGCGATCACGTCGGCGAGGGAGTGGCCGACACCGTCGGCGTAATTCTTGAGCAGGCTCATCGCCTTCTGGTCGAGGCCGAGTTCGACGGCGTTGCGCAGCCCGTCGGTGCCGTAGCGGGCGAGGGCCGGCTCCGTGTCGGGGAAGGCGGCGACGATCTCGGCGATGTCCAGGTCGCCCTGTTCGGCCAGCCAGCGGGCGGCGAGCACCGGGTGGGCGCAGATCGCCGGCCAGTCGGAGGGCTCGGTGCCGAGCAGCGCGCGGACGGTGTCGTGCCCGGAGCCCCCGGAGTCGGCGGCGATCTGCAGCAGCACCCGGGCGTCCACCGCCCCGGCCGGGTCCTGGTCCACGACCTGCACCCAGCCGAGGCCGAGCACGCCGAGGTGTTCGGGCTGGCGCAGTCCGTCCAGCAGGCGCCGCCACATCTTCACCCTGGAGGAGGGTTCCACGGTCCGGGTCGGCCGGGCTCAGGGCGCGGGCGGCATCGCCCTGCACGACCTGCCGGCCCCGCCGATCTCGCCGCGCTCCAGCACGGCCGCCGCACCCGGCGGCCGGCGCCCGCGCGTCGACGGCGCGGCACGCTGAACCGGGCGGGTGCGGCGGTGACGGGTGCCTGGCGGGGGGGCGTCGGGTCAGGTCGCGGGCTCGACCCGCGGCGCTCCCGCTTGCGTGTGAACGGGGTCGGCGGCGTGCTGGGATTTGCGGGAGAACAGGACGGCCACGCCCGAGAGCATGCAGGGGATCGCGCCGAAGAGGAAGGCCGCGGTGGTCCAGGTGCCGTTGTCGGCCAGCAGGGTGGCGGCCAGGGCCGACGAGAGGATCCCGCCGACGGGACCGACCGCGGCGACGAAGGCGGCGCCCCGGCCGCGGATGCGGGTCTCGTAGCTCTCGCCGACGAAGAACAGGACGCAGGAGTAGGGGCCGATCAGGAAGAAGGTGCCGACGCTGTAGAGCGCCACGACCGTCCAGAAGTTGCTGGGCCCGTAGATCATGGCGGTGAAGACGATGCCGCCGGTGATCCAGCCGAAGGCGATCACGTTGCGCCTGCCGAAGCGGTCGCCGAGGAATCCGTGGGTGAGGTAGCCGAGGTAGGCGATGATGTTGGACATCAGCAGGATGACCAGGGAGTTGCTGAAGGACACCTGGTGCACGTTGACGAGCACGGTGGTGCCCAGGACGCTGAAGACCTGGACCGGGAAGTAGTTCAGGATGTGACCGAGGCCCAGGGCGAGGGTCGTGCGCAGGCCTCTGCCGCGGAAGATGTCGGCGAGGCTGCTGCGGGACTCGTGCTGGTCCATGCCCAGGGAGGCACAGAGCTCCTCGGCCTCACGCTGTGCGCCACGGGACTGCAGCTGCCGCAGTTTCTGCACGGACTCGAACTGCGGGGACTCGCGCAACTTGCGGGCCAGGAGCGCGACGATCAGCGAGGGCACCGCGGCGATGAGGAAGCAGCCGGCCCAGCCTGCGACGGGGAGCATGATCGCCGTCAGTGCGGCGGCCAGGATCGCTCCGATCGGCCACCCGCCCTGGACCAGGGAGTAGATGAAGCCCTGGCGCTTCTTGATCCGGGGATCGTCGGAGGCCCCGTAGAGTTCGCTCAGGTAGGCACCGTTGACGCCCTGTTCCGACAGGCCCAGCCCGCTGAGGGAACGGATGGCCACCAGGCCCCAGACGGGCACGACGCCGGCCAGCGCGGTGAGCGCGGAGGCTACTCCGGCTCCGGCGGTGGTGAAGCCGAGCCCCGCCTTGCGGCCGAACCTGTCGACGACGGGACCGGCCAGGAGGCCCAGGACCACCGCGCCGATGGACATCCAGGTGACCAGGGTGGCCTGTTCGGCGCTGTCCAGGCCCTGGTCCTTGCCGATCTCCGGCAGAAGGGTCCCGAAGAGAATGAAATCGTAGACCGCGAACGCCCAGGCCAGGAAGGCCAGTACGGTGGCGAACTTGATCTGCCGCTTGGTGACGGGCCGAGGCCGCCAGGTGTTCTCGTTCCGGATCGACACTGATCCACCTCCGCATGGGGTGATGGTGCGCAGGCGTTTGACTCCTGTGAGTGACGCCCTTGGGGACAGAAGGGTGTGCTGAAGGAGGGGCGCGTGCTGCACGCGTCCCGAGCGGGGAAGGGGGCCGGTTGTTCGGGCGGGCGGCCGGCCGCCGGACCGGGCGCTAGGAGCGCCGGCTGTCGGCCTCCGCCAGGGCGGGCCGCTGGGAGTGGTCGCGGATCTCCTGGAGGATCGGCAGGAGGTACTTGCGGAACTCCTGGTAGTCCTCGGTCACGGGGAAGTGGCCGAGCTTGGGCATCTCCCAGAACTTGCAGCCGGGCACGAGGTCGGCCAGTTCCCTGGTCTCGGCCGGCGAGGTGTTCGGGTCGTACTCACCGGTGAGCAGGTAGAGCATGCACCTGCTGGTGTCGATGGCCCGGGCCTCCTCGGGGGTGACATGGTGGTCGTAGTAGTAGTAATAGAGGTCGCCCGCGAACACGCCGGGGCCGCCGCACTGGTACTCCCACTGGATCTCCCGGACGTTCTGCTCCGGGCTGTACGGGGAGATGTTGAGCAGCATCGCCGCTCCGGTGGAGGTGCGGGCGACGTTGGGGTTGTCGAACTCCCGGCGGATGCCGGCCATGCCCACGTCCACGTACTCGGCGGCCGAGCGCATGGCCCCTTCCACGGCGATGGTCGCCCGGTAGCGGTCGGGACAGGTGGAGGCCAGGTCGATGGCAAGGTGTCCGCCCATGGAGCTGCCCATGTAGACCGGGCGGTCGAGTTCGAGGGCGTCGGCCAGCGCGTTGGGGAAGGCGATCATGCGCGCCTTGGTCATCTGGTACTCCTGCGTCCACCACGGAACGTTGTGGGGCGGCAGGGACTTGCCGTGGTAGGGCAGGTCGAAGGCGATGACACGGTAACGGTCCGTCACCTCCGGGTCGTTGAGCAGGTGGCGGTACTGGCGCCCGTCGGAGCCCGCGGTGTGGCCCACGATCAGGGGGATGCCCTGGCCGGCCTCCTCGTAGTAGACGCGGTACTCGACGTCCTCGACGGTGAGGTGGACGTAGCGTCCGGTGATCGGTTCGTGCCTGGCCATGTCCTACGCTCCTTGTGCGTTGAGCTGACGGAAGATCTGCATCAGCCGGTTCAGGGCCGGCAGGTAGGCGTAGAGCTGGTCGGTGTTGCTCAGCCGCACCCCGTGCTTGATCGAGGAGCTCTGCAGGGACTGGAAGAACGGCCGCGGGTGTGCGGCGGTCATCTCCTCCCACTGCTCGCGGGTGCCGGATATGGCGATCGCCGCGTCCTGGGGCCGGCTGTCGGCGGGGGCCACCGAAAGCAGCCGGCCGTCGTCGTAGTCGGCCAGCCATGCCTGGTCGCCGATGGCGACGTGGAGCTTTCCGGTGTAGTAGCGCATTTCCCGGGAGAACTCGAAGTCCTCACTGGCGTGCCGCAGCACGGTTGCGAAGTCACGCATGAGCGTGCCTTTCCTGGGTGGTGGAGAGGGAGGGGTCGGGTCGGTCGAGAATTTCGTACATCCGCGTGTGGTCCTCGGCGGCGAAACCGTCCTGGACGGCCTTGCGCCATATCTCGGCGCAGTGGTGGCCGAGTTCGGCGTCGACACCCAGTTCCTCGGCCAGGGCGACGGCGATGTTCACGTCCTTCGTCATCAGCCCGATGGGGAATCCGGAACCGAAGCTGCCCGAAAGCATGAACTGGGCCACCTTGTTCTCCGAGGTGTTGCTGCGCCCGGAGGATGCGTTGAGCACGTCGGTCAGGGTCTGCGGACCGATCCCGAAGCGTTCGGCGATGTGCAGGGCCTCGACGGTGACGGCCACCGTGGAGGCCGAGACGAGGTTGTTCAGGGCCTTGGCCGCGTGACCGGTCCCCGGTCCTCCCACGTGGACGGTGGACTTGCCCATCACCTCGAACAGGGGGGCCGCCTCGCGGACGTCGGCGGCGGAGCCGCCGGCCATGATGGCCAGTCGTCCTTCGGTTGCTCCGAGCACTCCCCCGGAGACGGGCGCGTCGATGTAGCGCATGCCCATCTCCTCCAGTGTCGAGCCCAGTCGCTGGGAGCGGACGGGCTCGGCCGAGGACATGTCGATGAACAGCGTGTTCAGTGATGCCGTGGCCGCGACCCGGTCGGTGAGCAGGGCGGCTTCCACGACGGCGGACGTGGGCAGCATCGTGATGATGACGTCCGCGTGCTGCCAGCTGGTGGTCCTGGGCGTGGCGGCGGTGGGACGGGCCGCGAGGAACCTGTCCACCGCCTCGGTGTCCCGGTCGTGGACGATCAGCGTGTGGCCGGCCTCGGCGAGGCGGGCGGCCATGGGGAAGCCCATGTTTCCCAGGCCGATGAACCCGATGGCGGTCACGCCTCCGCCTCCAGCTCGGCGAAGACCTCACGCGCCAGACGGAAGCTCTCCAGCGCGGCGGGAGCCCCGCAGTAGACGGCGACCTGGAGGAAAACCTCCTGGATCTGCTCCTTGGTCACCCCGTTGCGGATCGCGCCGCGCACGTGCACCTTCAGCTCGTGGGGGCGGTTCAGGGCGCTGATCATCGCCAGGTTGACCAGGCTGCGCTGGACCCGCTCCAGGCCGGGACGGTTCCACACGTCGCCCCAGCAGTACTGGGTGACCAGTTCCTGCATCGGCATCGAGAAGTCGTCGGCGGTGTCGAGGCTGCGCTGGACGTAGGCGTCGCCGAGCACCTCGCGGCGGGTGGCCAGCCCCTTGTCGAACAGTTCCCGGTTCATTTCGCTGCTCCTTCGTTGCTGAGGGTGTGGTTCCACACGGCCTGGACGTTGGTGAACTCGTGCACCCCGAAGTGGGACAGTTCCCGGCCGTAGCCGCTGTTCTTGACTCCGCCGATGGGGATGCGGGGGTCGGAGACGGCGATGCCGTTGATGAACACCCCGCCCACTTCCAGGCGGCCGGCCACCCGGGACGCGAGGTCCGCGTCGCCGGTCCAGAGGCTGGCGCTGAGGCCGTACTGGGAGTCGTTGGCCTTCGCGACGGCGTCCTCGGTGTCCTCGGCCACGATCAGGGCGGCGACGGGACCGAAGATCTCCTCGCGGAAGGCCGTCATCTCCGGGGTGACGTCGGCGAGCACGGTGGGCTGGTAGAAGGTGCCCGGCCCCGCGACGGGCTGCCCGCCCAGCAGCAGCCGGGCGCCCTCCGCGAGGGTGCGCTCGACCTGGGCGTGGACCTCGCGGCGGATGTCGTCGCGGGCCAGCGGGCCGATGTAGGTCGTCTCCTGCGTCGGATCGCCCACCGGCAGTTCCCCCACCGCGGCCAGGAACCGCTCGGTGAAGACCCCGGCGACGGTCCGGTCGAGGATGATGCGCTTGGCGGCGATGCAGACCTGGCCGCTGTTGTGGAACCGGCCCTGGACGGCCGCCTCGACAGCGGCGTCCAGGTCGGCGTCGGCCAGCACGATGAAGGCGTCCGAGCCACCCAGTTCCAGCACGCTCCGCTTGACGGCGCGGCCGGCCTGGGCAGCGATCGCCGAGCCCGCGCGGACGCTGCCGGTGACCGTGACGCCCACGATGGCCGGATCCTCGATGGCCAGCGAGACCACGTCGTTGTCGGCGTTGAGGACGCTGAACGCTCCGTCCGGAAGCCCGGCTTCCCTCCACAGCCGCTCGACCGCGAGCGCGCAGCCGACGACGTTCGGGGCCGGCTTGAGGACGTAGGCGTTGCCGCCCAGCAGGATCGGGATGGCCCCCCGCATCACCTGCCAGACGGGGAAGTTCCACGGCTCCACGGCCAGCACCGGCCCCAGGGGGCGGTAGGACACGTGGGCGGCCGGCCCGATGGAGGTGGGAACGTCGGCGATCATCTTCGCCCCGTGCTCGGCGTACCAGGACAGCACCCGTGCCGCCTTCTCGACTTCGGCACGGGACTGTGTGACGGGCTTGCCCATCTCGGCGGTGATCAGCGCGGCCAGCCGCTCGGTGTCCCGCAACAGCAGCCCGGCCATCCGGTCCAGGGTGGCGCACCGGATCTCCGGACTGGTCTGGCTCCATTGCACAAAGCCTCGCCGGGCACGGTGCAGAGCGACGGGCAGCTCTTCGGCTTCCACGAAGGGGTAGGTGTCGATCACCTCGCCGGTAGCCGGATTGCGCGACGTCGCGATCGCGGGTGCTTTGACAGTCACAATTGCAGGTCCTTTCCGGGACCGGGTGGGGAGATGGGCGGGGAGACGATTCGACGCGCGCCGTGGACCGAGCGGAACGCGCATACGGTGGAGCAGATGATGGCGGGGACGGTTTTCGTCCGGCCGGCTGGAGATGACTTCGGGTGGCGGTGAGCCCCTTGCGGCCGATCTCCCCGTGGCGTCGGTTACACCGGTGTTCCGCGGTGTTAACGAGCTCTTGATAAAAGATTAGGAGGGTGCCATGCTGCCGTGAACCAGCAGTTTCAGAACGTTAGCTTCGGTGAAAGAGAACGATGGAGTTCGCCCAGCTGGAGATGTTCGTGGCCGTGGCCGAGCACGGCGGGATCACCGCCGCCGCCGAGAAGCTGCTGCGAGCGCCCTCCAATGTGTCCACCCGCATCCGGCACCTGGAGAAGGAGCTGGGCACGGACCTGCTCCTGCGCGACAAGCGTCAGGTGACCCTGTCCGCCGAGGGCGAGGCGTTCCTCGAGTACGCCCGCCGACTGATCGACCTCGCCCGGGAGGCCAAGTCGCTGGCCACCGGGGAACAGCCCTGCGGCCGGTTCCGGATCGGCGCTCTGGAGAGCACCTCGGCCGTGCGGATCCCGTCGTTGCTGGCCGAGTTCCACCTCAGCTACCCGGCGGTGGACCTCGAGCTCGAGGCGGGCGCGTCCGGCATGCTGTTCGATCACGTACTCAACGGGCAGGTCAACGCCGTCTTCACCGACGGTGCGCCGGCGTCCCCCGTCCTCACGGGCCTGCACGCCTTCACCGAGCACCTGGTCATCCTCACGCCCGAGTCGGTGCGGGTGATCGACGACGAGTTCCGGCAGTCCCATCCCACCGTCTTCGTCTTCGGCACCGTGTGCTCCTACCGGCAGCGGTTCGAGGACTGGCTGACCGCGAACGGCATCACGCCCGGACGGGTGGTGGAGATCTCCTCCTACTACAGCATGCTCGCGTGCGTGGCCGCGGGCGCCGGCATCTGCATGATGCCGCTCTGCCTCTTCGAGAGCCTCCCCGGCAGCAACCGGGTCGTCTGCCACCCCATCGAGGGCGAACTGGGGCGCGCCGAGACCTGGCTCACCTGGCGGCGCGACGCGCGGTCGGCGAACCTGCGCGCCTTCGTTCGACAGGTCAGGGACCACCTGGTGCCCCCTTCCGGACACGAGGCTGTCTGCGCGGCCTGATCTCCGCCGACGGCGCCGAAGCGGCCGGGCCTGCCCTCCGTCCAGTGGATGCGCCGGGCCTCGATGCTGCCCCTGGTCGCGCTCCACCCGACCGGGGAGGGCTCAACGGCGGAGCGGACGCGGGCCGCGGTCGGCAAGGCGTACGCGGACCGGTCCGCCGACGCCCGGCCACAGGCCGACGAAGCGGCGTAGCCGCTCCCCGCGCACTGACCGACGTCAGCACACTGCGGACCCTGCGCGGACCGCACAGGCCGCCCAACCCGCTCCGTCGCAGGTCAGACGGCCTTTCGCCGGACGTATCACACGTTGAAGCGGAACTCCACGACGTCGCCGTCCTGCATCACGTAGTCCTTCCCCTCCATCCGCGCCTTCCCCTTGGCGCGGGCCTCGGCGACCGAGCCGGCCTCGATCAGGTCGGCGAAGGAGATGACCTCGGCCTTGATGAAGCCCTTCTGGAAGTCGGTGTGGATGACGCCGGCGGCCTCGGGGGCGGTGGCGCCCCGCTTGATGGTCCAGGCGCGGGACTCCTTGGGGCCGGCGGTGAGGTAGGTCTGCAGGCCGAGGGTGTTGAAGCCGACGCGGGCCAGGGTGGCGAGGCCGGGCTCGTCCTGGCCGACCGACTGGAGGAGTTCGAGGGCCTCGTCCTCGTCCAGTTCGGCGAGGTCCGCCTCCAGCTTGGCGTTGAGGAAGATCGCCTCGGCGGGGGCGACCAGGGCGCGCTGCTCGTCCTTGAAGGCGTCGTCCGTCAGCTCGTCCTCGTCGACGTTGAAGACGTAGAGGAAGGGCTTGGTGGTGAGCAGGTGCAGGTCGTGCAGGAGCTCGGCGCGCTCGCTGCCCTGGACGATGCCCTGGGAGAAGAGGGTGTCGCCCTTGTCGAGGATCTCCTTGGCCTCCTCGACGGCCTTCACCTTCGGCGCGACGTCCTTCTTGATCCGCGATTCCTTCTGCAGGCGCGGCAGGACCTTCTCGATCGTCTGGAGGTCGGCGAGGATCAGCTCGGTGTTGATCGTCTCGATGTCGTCCTTGGGCGAGACCTTGCCGTCGACGTGGACGACGTTCTCGTCCTTGAAGGCGCGGATGACCTGGCAGATGGCGTCGGACTCACGGATGTTCGCCAGGAACTTGTTGCCCAGGCCCTCACCCTCGGAGGCACCGCGCACGATGCCCGCGATGTCGACGAAGTCGACGGTGGCCGGCAGGATCCGCTCCGACTTGAAGACGGATGCCAGCTCGGCCAGCCGGGGGTCGGGGACACCGACCACGCCGACGTTGGGCTCGATCGTGGCGAACGGGTAGTTGGCCGCCAGCACGTCGTTCTTGGTCAGGGCGTTGAACAGGGTCGACTTGCCGACATTCGGCAGACCGACGATTCCGATCGTGAGCGACACGTTGCGACTTCCCGAAGGTGAGAGGGCCAGAGGCTGCCAGGGGTGAGGGGCCAGAGAACTGGACCGGCCGATCCACCAGTCTACGGCGTCCCGGCATCCGCCCGGTGGCCATGTCGAACGTCTGGACGAGTGCTGGGACAAGCTCGGCCCATCGGCGTGTCAGACGGGCTATTCGGCACATAAACCGACCTAGGTTGGTCCAGTGGAGCAACACAGGACGCCACCCGAGCGACACGGACCGCGACGCGGCTCAGCGCCGACGCACCTTCCGCCGCAGGCAGGGCGCCGCCCGGGGGAGGACAGACGGCCCGCCCCACGCACGGCGCGGGCGGCCCGGCCGACACCGGAGGCGGTGCCGGCGACGCGCCCACGACGGCTGCCGGATCCCCGGCTCACCGGGCTCGGCGGGGGGCTGTTCGGCGGTGCGGCCATGCTCCTGCTGGGCTGTCTCGACCAGCTGCTGTTCGGGGCGTCCCTGACGCTGTACGGGGTGCTGTTCCTGCCGGTGTGCGTGCTGACCGCGCTGTGGGTGCGCGGCGGGGACCTGCTGACCGCGCCGGTGATCGCGCCGATCGCCTTCGCGGTGGGGCTGGTCCCCGTGGCGGACAGCACCGGGGGGATGGGGGGCCGGCTGATGGGGCTGGTGACCGCGCTGGCCACCCAGGCGGGGTGGTTGTACGGGGGGACGCTCGTGGCCGGCGTCATCGTGCTCGTACGCAGGGTCCGGCTGGTGCGCCGCCGGACCCTGCGGCGCCGGCCGGGCTGAGGGCCCCGAGCAGGAGGGGAGCCGCGAGCTGATCGGGCGCCCCGCCGTGCTCGGGGCCCCGCGGCTCACGCCGGCTGCGGGGCGGCCTCCTGCCCGTCCTTCGCCGCCCGCATCGCCGCCCCCACGATCCCCGCGTTGTTCTGCAGCTGCGCGGGCACGATCTCGGCCCTGATGCCCTCGATGAGGTGCAAGAACTTGCCCGCCTTGCGGCTGACGCCGCCGCCGATGATGAACAGCTCCGGGGAGAAGAGCATCTCGACGTGGGCGAGGTACTTCTGCACCCGGTGCGCCCACTGCTCCCAGGTCAGCTCGTGGTCCTCCTTCGCCTTGCTGGAGGCCCGCTTCTCCGCGTCGTGGCCGTGCAGCTCGAGGTGACCGAGCTCGGTGTTGGGGACGAGGGTGCCGTCGACGAAGAGGGCGCTGCCGATACCGGTGCCGAAGGTGAGCAGGACGACCGTGCCCCGGCGGTCCCGGCCCGCGCCGAACTCCATCTCGGCGACGCCCGCCGCGTCCGCGTCGTTGACCACGGTCACCGGCAGGCCGCCCAGCCGCCCGCTGAACAGGGCGCGCGCGTCGGTGTCGATCCAGCTCTTGTCGACGTTCGCCGCCGTACGCACCGTCGCCCCGCCGGTGACCACGCCCGGGAAGGTGAGCCCGACCGGGCCCGTCCAGCCGAAGTGCTCGACGACCTGCTTGACGCCGTCGGCCACCCCGTCCGGTGTCGCCGGGTGCGGGGTGAGCACCTTGCAGCGCTCCTGGGCCAGGTCGCCCCTCTCCAGGTCCACGGGAGCGCCCTTGATCCCGGATCCGCCGATGTCCACGCCGAAGATCTGCATGGACCCACGCTACGACGTGCGGCGGGTGGTCATGTCACGGACGTACGCCGCTCACGCCTGCGGGGTGCCCGAGCCGCCCCGCTCCGCCACCAGGGCGGCCGCCTCCTCGCGCAGGTCGCGGCGGAGTTCCTTCGGCAGCGAGAAGGTGATCGACTCCTCGGCCGCCTTGACGATCTCGACGTCCCCGTAGCCGCGCTCGGCGAGCCACTCGAGGACCTGTTCGACCAGGACCTCGGGGACGGAGGCGCCGGAGGTGACGCCGACCGTGCTCACGCCCGCCAGCCAGGCCTCGTCGATCTCGCTCGCGAAGTCCACGAGGTGGGCGTCGCGGGCGCCGGCGAGCTTGGCGACCTCGACGAGCCGCTTGGAGTTGGAGGAGTTGCGGGAGCCGACCACGATGACCAGGTCGGCCTCGGCGCCCATCTGCTTCACGGCGAGCTGGCGGTTCTGCGTGGCGTAGCAGATGTCGTCGCTCGGCGGGGAGATGAGCTGCGGGAACTTCTCCTTCAGGGCGTCGACCGTCTCCATCGTCTCGTCGACGGAGAGCGTGGTCTGGGACAGCCAGACGACCTTGGACGGGTCGCGGACCTCGACCTTGGCGACGTCCTCGGGGCCGTCGACCAGCTGGATGTGGTCGGGGGCCTCGCCGGAGGTGCCGATGACCTCCTCGTGGCCCTCGTGCCCGATGAGGAGGATGTCGAAGTCGTCGTTCGCGAACCGGACGGCTTCCTTGTGGACCTTGGTGACCAGGGGGCAGGTGGCGTCGATGGTGGCCAGGTGCCCGCGCGCGGCCTCCTCGTGCACGACCGGGGCGACGCCGTGCGCGGAGAACATCACGATGTTGCCCGGCGGCACCTCCTCCGTCCGCTCGACGAAGACGGCGCCCTTCTTCTCCAGGGTCTGCACGACGTACTTGTTGTGGACGATCTCGTGCCGGACGTAGATCGGGGCCCCGTACTGCTCCAGGGCCTTCTCGACGGCGATCACGGCGCGGTCCACACCCGCGCAGTAGCCACGGGGGGCGGCGAGCAGGACACGGCGGCCAGACGAAGCGGTCATGCTCCCATCGTAAGGCCGGGCCGGGGGCCCCAAGATCGGGTGCCGCCCGGGGGCGGCCCGAGGCGTGGCCGGCGTGGGCGGTGTTGTCGGTACCGGCCGTTACGCTCGACCGCATGGCTGTGAACACGTCCGCGGACGCGCCCCTGCCCGTGGGCGAGGTCTCGCGGCTCATCGGGGGCTGGATCGACCGGCTCGGCGCGGTGTGGGTCGAGGGGCAGATCACGCAGTTGTCGCGGCGGCCCGGGGCCGGCGTGGTGTTCCTGACGCTGCGCGACCCGTCGTACGACATCTCGGTGAGCGTCACCTGCTACCGGCAGGTGTTCGACGCGGTCGCCGATGTCGTCGGCGAGGGCGCCCGGGTCGTGGTGCACGCGAAACCGGAGTGGTACGCGCCGCGCGGGCAGCTGTCGCTGCGGGCCGCCGAGATACGGCCCGTGGGGGTCGGGGAGCTGCTGGCCCGGCTGGAGCAGCTGAAAAAGACCCTGGCGGGCGAGGGGCTGTTCGCGCCGGAGCGCAAGAAGCCGCTGCCGTTCCTGCCCCAGCTGATCGGGCTGGTGTGCGGCCGTGCCTCCGCGGCGGAGCGGGACGTGCTGGAGAACGCCCGGCACCGCTGGCCCGCGGTCCGCTTCGAGGTGCGCAACGTGGCCGTGCAGGGCGTGCACGCCGTACCGCAGGTCGTGCAGGCGGTGAAGGAACTCGACGAGATCGACGCCGTCGATGTGATCATCGTGGCGCGCGGCGGGGGCAGTGTGGAGGATCTGCTGCCGTTCTCCGACGAGCAGCTGGTCCGGGCGGTCGCCGCCTGTCGCACGCCGGTGGTGTCGGCCATCGGGCACGAGCCGGACAATCCGCTGCTGGACCACGTGGCGGACCTGCGGGCCTCGACCCCGACCGACGCCGCGAAGAAGGTCGTACCGGACGTCGGCGAGGAGCTCGACCGGGTGCGGCAGCTGCGGGACCGGGCGCGGCGGTGCGTCAGGGCGCTGGTGGAGCGCGAGGAGCGGGGGCTGGCCCATGCGCTGGCGCGGCCCTGCATGGAGGACCCGCACCGGATGATCGACGAGCGCGCCGACCACGTGGCGTCCCTCGTCGACCGCGGTCGACGCACCCTCGGCCATCTCCTCGACCGCGCCGACTCGGAGCTGACGCACACGCACGCGCGCGTGGTGGCCCTCTCCCCGGCCGCGACCCTGAAGCGGGGGTACGCGGTGCTGCAGAAGGCCGACGGGCACGCGGTGCGGGATCCGGACGAGGTGGTGGCGGGCGAGGCGCTGCGGGCGCGGGTCGCCGAGGGCGAGTTCTCCGTACGAGTGGACACAGGGATGGGTGGATGACCGGCAAGGTGGACGAGGCGCTCGGGTACGAGCAGGCGCGGGACGAGCTGATCGAGGTCGTCCGGCGGCTGGAGGCGGGCGGTACGACGCTGGAGGAGTCCCTGGCGCTCTGGGAGCGGGGCGAGGAGCTGGCCGGGGTCTGCCGGCGGTGGCTGGAGGGGGCGCGGGCCCGGCTGGACGCGGCGCTGGCCCAGGAGGAGAAGGCGGCGGAGGAGGAGTAGGCGCGGCCGGGGGCGGGCGCGGCACGGGGGCGGGCGCGGCGGAGCGGCGTGAAACGGATCACGTTGCCCCGAATTTGGTTGAACGTTGAACTTCTCTGGCGTACTGTCGTCGACGTCAGCCGGTCCGGCGCCCCGGACCCGGACGTCATCCACAGAGAGTTCAGCCATGTCCCTCGTACTTGACCGCGCCGCCCAGGACCTGCTGTTCCGCGAGGCCCGCACCGCGAACGCCTTCACCGACGAACCGGTGACCGACGAGCAGGTGCAGGCGATCTACGACCTGGTCAAGTACGGTCCGACCGCCTTCAACCAGACCCCGCTGCGCATCACGCTCGTCCGCTCCGCCGAGGCCCGCGAGCGCCTGGTCCCGCACATGGCCGAGGGCAACCGGGCCAAGACGGCCGCCGCCCCGCTGGTCGCGATCCTCGCCGCGGACAACGAGTTCCACGAGGAGCTGCCGACCCTGTTCCCGGCCTTCCCGCAGGCCAAGGACGCCTTCTTCGCCGAGCGCCCGGCGCGTGAGCGCTCCGCCACGCTGAACGCCGCCCTGCAGGCCGCGTACTTCATCGTCGGCGTGCGCGCCGCCGGCCTGGCCGCCGGCCCGATGACGGGCTTCGACCCCGAGGGCGTCCGCAAGGAGTTCCTGGACGACGACCACACCCCGCTGGTGATCGTCAACATCGGCAAGCCGGGCGAGGGCGCCTTCTACCCGCGCTCCCCGCGACTGGCGTACGACGAGGTCGTCACCACCGTCTGAACCGCCCCCCGCACGACCGAGGCCCCCCGGCAGCACCGGGGGGCCTCGGTCGTACCCGGCGCACCCGGCCGGGTCCGTGGCTCACGCCATCTTCAGCGCCTCGGCCATCTTCGTCAGCTGCGCGAACGACGCCGTGCCCGCCACCACCGTCGTGGAGCCCGGGGTGTCCTCGAGGACGAGCGCGTCGTAGCGGCCGCCGGTGTAGCGCGTCCACGTGCGGTCGCCGATCCGCTCGGTGACCTCGGTCGTCTTCGCCCCCTGGCTCGCGGTGTCGATGAAGTCCGCGCGCTTCTGAGTGGACTGCTCGACCGCCACGTATTGACCGTCGGGGTTCTGGAAACCCAGATGCCAGCGGTCGAAGTGGTCGCCCTGGAAGCGGACGGACGTCGCCTTCCAGCTGCCGGGCAGGCCCTCGGGAGCGGCTACCGGGTAGTCCGCGGCGCGCCGCGCCGTGAGCAGCTCGACCCGGTAGTCGACCCGCTTGAGGTCGGGAGCGTGGTCGTCGTGCGGGACGAAGAGGTAGATGACGCCCGCCGCGACCCCGATCACGGCCAGGGACTGGATCATGCCCCGGACCGTCTTCTGCTTGCCGTTCGTGCCTGCCACGCCTTCTATCGTCGCAGGTGCCCGGCGCGCTCATCCGTGGGGTCCCCTGCTCATTTTGTCGGCCTGGCGATAGAGTCGGGGATTATCACCCTCATCCGGCCGTCGTCGTATCAGAAAGGTGCGCTCCGATGACCGAGCATCATCACCTGCCCTCAGAACTGGACGTCCCGTCCGAGGCTCCCGACCGCAACCTCGCCCTCGAGCTCGTCCGGGTGACCGAAGCGGCGGCGATGGCCGCGGGCCGCTGGGTCGGGCGCGGCGACAAGAACGGCGCCGACGGTGCCGCGGTGCGTGCCATGCGGACCCTCGTCTCCACCGTGTCGATGAACGGCGTGGTCGTCATCGGCGAGGGCGAGAAGGACGAAGCCCCCATGCTCTTCAACGGGGAGCACGTCGGCGACGGCACCGGGCCCGAGGTCGACATCGCCGTCGACCCGATCGACGGCACCACGCTGACCGCCAAGGGCATGCCCAACGCGATCGCGGTGCTGGCCGCCGCCGAGCGCGGCGCCATGTTCGACCCGTCCGCCGTGTTCTACATGGACAAGCTCGTCACCGGCCCGGAGGCCGCCGAGTTCGTCGACATCAACGCGCCCGTGGCCGTGAACATCAAGCGGATCGCCAAGGCCAAGAGGTCCACGCCGGAGGACGTCACCGTCGTCATCCTCGACCGGCCCCGGCACACGGGCCTGATCAAGGAGGTCCGGGAGGCCGGCGCGCGCATCAAGCTCATCTCCGACGGCGATGTCGCCGGCTCCGTCTACGCGCTGCGCGAGGGTACGGGCGTCGACCTGCTGCTCGGTGTCGGCGGCACCCCGGAAGGCATCATCTCGGCCTGCGCCGTGAAGTGCCTGGGCGGCACCATCCAGGGCAAGCTGTGGCCCAAGGACGACGAGGAGCGGCAGCGGGCCGTCGACGCCGGGCACGACCTGGACCGGGTGCTCACGACGGACGACCTGGTGTCCGGGGAGAACGTCTTCTTCGTGGCGACCGGCATCACCGACGGTGAACTGCTGCGTGGTGTGCGGTACCGGTCGGAGACCGCGCTGACCGAGTCGATCGTGATGCGCTCCCGGTCCGGCACGGTCCGGCGGATCGACTCCGAGCACCGGCTGCGCAAGCTGCGGGCGTACAGCGCGATCGACTTCGACAGGGCGAAGTAAGCAGGGCGACGTGGGTGAACGGGGCGCTCCCGGTGCGGAGGGGGCGCCCCGTTCACGTGTCCGTGAGCCGGCTACCCCGCCGCCGCTATGCGGCTCGCCGCCGCCGCCCGGGCCGCCTTCTTCAGTTCCAGGTCGCGGCGGCGGCGCCGGGCGAGGACCACGCGGCGTTCGGCCGCGGTGAGGCCGCCCCAGACGCCGTACGGCTCGGGCTGGAGCAGCGCGTGCTCGCGGCATTCGACCATCACGGGGCAGCGTGCGCAGACCCGCTTGGCCGCCTCCTCGCGGGACAGCCGGGCGGCGGTGGGTTCCTTGGAGGGAGCGAAGAACAGGCCTGCCTCGTCGCGCCGGCACACGGCCTCGGTGTGCCAGGGTGCGTCTTGGTCCCTGTCCCGCACTGGCACCCGCTGGGCCGGAACAGCAGCTACCTGCAGGGACGAATGCGGCGGTTGCAGCACGGTCTACTCCTGACGACGGCTTCGCGAGCGAGAGACGACGCAGCAAGCCCTACCCGCTGTGCGCGCGCCTATGCACTGCGTTCCCGGCCACGGGAGCGCGGCGGCCGGTTAGCGACCCTGTGCGCCCGCCGCAGAAGGAGCGAATCGTTCCGGTTCTCGCCCCTTCACAACCGTCAACGGTCCAGGTGTGTGCGCAAACCCTTGTCGACCTTGCGCTGCACGCGGTCGAGGATGTCCGCGACGAGCTTGCCGCGCTTCGGCCGCGCCTCCACGTTGCCCAGCACCGCCCATCCGTCCACGTAGACGACGGGGGCGTCGGACTCGACCGAGTCGAGCGTGTCCACCTCGAAGCTGCCGAGCACCCCGCCGCCGGTGCCGCGCAGCGACACGTTCTCCGGCACCCGGATCTCGACGTTGCCGAAGACCGACACCGCCTTGACCACGACCTGCTGGTACTCGAAGATCGCCTCGCTGAGGTCGATCTCGACGCTGCCGAAAACGGCGTACGCGTGCAGTCTGCGCCCGGCGCGCCAGCGCCCCCGGCGCACGGCGCTGCTGAACACGGCGACCACGTTGGCGTCGGCCTCGGCCGGTATCGCGCCGGCGGCCGGGCGCGGCGGCACGGGCGTGTAGCCCGGGGACGCCTGACGCCCCCGGCCGGCCGGCAGGTCCCGTACGAAGACCTCGAGTTCGCCGACCGTCTTGGCGTTCAGCACCCCCTCCACGCGCTCGGCGTGCTCGTCCGCGGTCAGGCGGCCCTCGGCGAGGGCGTCGCGCAGGATGTCGGCGATGCGGTCACGGTCGGCGTCCGAGGCGCGGAGTTCGGTGACGCGCTGTCCCGCGTCCGGCTGCTGAGCCTGCTTCTGAAGGTCCACGGCAGCAGAGTACCGAAACGCGATAGATCGCGACTAGGGGGTGTGCCGGGCTCGGCGTGGCGGACTGAGCCTTACCTCACAGGCCCCCCCGCCGGAGGCAGGTTCTACGCTGGTGAGCGCCCGCCAACGTCGGCGGGCGGCCGTTCGTAGAGTGAGGAATGGGCTGAGATGCCGGAGTTCGAGTACACCGATCTGCTCCCCCAAGGAGAGGACACCACCCCCTACCGGCTGGTGACCTCCGAGGGTGTCTCCACCTTCGAGGCCGACGGGCGGACGTTCCTCAAGGTGGCGCCGGAGGCGCTGCGCAAGCTGGCCGAGGAGGCCGTCCACGACATCCAGCACTACCTGCGCCCGGCCCACCTCGCCCAGCTGCGCCGCATCATCGACGACCCCGAGGCGTCGGCCAACGACAAGTTCGTCGCGCTCGACCTGCTGAAGAACGCGAACATCGCGGCGGCGGGCGTGCTGCCCATGTGCCAGGACACCGGCACGGCGATCGTCATGGGCAAGCGCGGGCAGAACGTGCTCACCGAGGGCCGCGACGAGGAGGCGCTCTCCCGCGGCATCTACGACGCCTACACGAAGCTGAACCTGCGCTACTCGCAGATGGCTCCCCTCACCATGTGGGAGGAGAAGAACACCGGCTCCAACCTGCCCGCGCAGATCGAGCTGTACGCCACGGACGGCGGCGCCTACAAGTTCCTGTTCATGGCGAAGGGCGGCGGCTCGGCCAACAAGTCCTTCCTGTACCAGGAGACGAAGGCCATCCTGAACGAGGCCTCCATGATGCGGTTCCTGGAGGAGAAGATCCGTTCGCTGGGCACGGCCGCCTGCCCGCCGTACCACCTGGCGATCGTGATCGGCGGCACGTCGGCCGAGTACGCGCTGAAGACCGCCAAGTACGCCTCCGCGCACTACCTGGACGAGATCCCGGCCGAGGGCTCGCCGCTCGGACACGGCTTCCGGGACAAGGAGCTGGAGCAGAAGGTCTTCGAGCTGACGCAGAAGATCGGGATCGGCGCGCAGTTCGGCGGCAAGTACTTCTGCCACGACGTGCGCGTGGTGCGGCTGCCGCGGCACGGCGCGTCCGTCCCGGTCGCCATCGCGGTGTCCTGCTCGGCGGACCGGCAGGCCGTCGCGAAGATCACGGCGGAGGGCGTCTTCCTGGAGCAGCTGGAGACCGACCCGGCGCGGTTCCTGCCGGAGACGACGGACGAGCAGCTCGACGACGCCACGGACGTGGTGCGGATCGACCTCAACCAGCCGATGGAGACCATTCTCGCCGAGCTGACCAAGTACCCGGTCAAGACCCGGCTCTCGCTCACCGGTCCGCTGGTCGTGGCCCGCGACATCGCGCACGCCAAGATCAAGGAGCGGCTGGACGCGGGTGAGGAGATGCCGCAGTACCTGAAGGACCACCCGGTGTACTACGCGGGGCCGGCGAAGACGCCGGAGGGGTACGCGTCCGGTTCCTTCGGGCCGACCACGGCCGGGCGGATGGACTCCTACGTCGAGCAGTTCCAGGCGGCGGGGGGCTCCAAGGTGATGCTGGCGAAGGGCAACCGCAGCAAGCAGGTCACCGAGGCGTGTGCCGCGCACGGCGGCTTCTACCTCGGCTCCATCGGCGGGCCCGCCGCGCGGCTGGCCCAGGACTGCATCAAGAAGGTCGAGGTCGTCGAGTACGAGGAGCTCGGCATGGAGGCCGTCTGGAGGATCGAGGTCGAGGACTTCCCGGCGTTCGTCGTCGTCGACGACAAGGGCAACGACTTCTTTCAAAATCCGGCTCCGCAGCCGACGTTCACGTCGATTCCGGTGCGGGGGCCGGGGCTGGCGTAGCCCTTCCGGGCGCGGCGGGGACGGTTCTCGCCCCCGCCGCCCCCGCCCTTCCCGTCCCAGGGGCTCCGCCCCTTCACCCCCGCCAGGGGCCGCGCCCCCCGGACCCCCGCGGGGCTCCGCCCCCGCACCCCGCGCCGCGTAAGCCCCCGCGGCGCTCCGGCCCTCGGACCCGCCAGGGGGCTACGCCCCCGCGCCCCCACGGGGCTACGCCCCGGACCGCAAGCGCTGCGCCCCGTAGACCCCCGCGTTGCTTCGGTCCCGGGCCCGCCGGGGCCCCCGCCCGCGCTCCTGCGGGGCCCTGCCTCCGCCGAGGCCGCGGCCCGCGGCCCATCGGGCTGGGCCGGGGCTCGTCTTCGTACGCCGGGCGGGCTGAGGAGGCCGGGCGGGTCCGCGCCGGGCAGGGGCGGAACATCGTCGCGGTCCCGGTCGCTGTAAGCGGTATGAGCGACTACCGGATCGAACACGACTCCATGGGCGAGGTCCACGTCCCCGCCCACGCCAAGTGGCGTGCCCAGACGCAGCGGGCCGTCGAGAACTTCCCCGTGTCGGGGCAGCGGATCGAGCGGGCGCACATCGAGGCGCTGGCCCGGATCAAGGGGGCGGCGGCGAAGGTGAACGCCGAGCTGGGGGTGCTCGACAAGGACGTGGCCGAGGCGATCCAGGAGGCGGCGCGGGAGGTCGCCGAGGGGAAGTGGGACGAGCACTTCCCGGTCGACGTGTTCCAGACCGGGTCGGGGACCTCGTCCAACATGAACGCCAACGAGGTCGTGGCCACGCTGGCCACCGAGCGGCTGGGCCGGCCCGTGCACCCCAACGACCACGTCAACGCCTCCCAGTCGTCCAACGACGTCTTCCCCTCCTCCGTGCACATCGCCGCCACGGCCGCCGTCACCCGGGACCTCGTCCCGGCCCTGGAGCACCTCGCCGACGCGCTCGGCCGCAAGAGCGAGGAGTTCGCGGACGTCGTGAAGTCCGGGCGGACGCATTTGATGGACGCCACCCCGGTGACCCTGGGACAGGAGTTCGGCGGGTACGCCGCACAGGTGCGCTACGGCGTCGAGCGGCTGACCGCCTCGCTCCCCCGGCTCGCAGAGCTGCCGCTGGGCGGTACCGCGGTCGGGACCGGCATCAACACCCCGCCGGGGTTCTCCGCCGCCGTGATCGCGGAGGTCGCCCGGGTCACCGGGCTGCCGCTGACCGAGGCGCGCGACCACTTCGAGGCGCAGGGTGCCCGGGACGGGATCGTGGAGACCAGTGGGCAGCTGAGGACCATCGCCGTCGGGCTGACGAAGATCGCCAACGATCTGCGGTGGATGTCCTCGGGGCCGATGACCGGGCTCGCGGAGATCTCGCTGCCCGACCTGCAGCCCGGCTCGTCGATCATGCCGGGGAAGGTCAATCCGGTCGTTCCGGAGGCGGTCCTCATGGTCGCCGCCCAGGTGATCGGCAACGACGCCACCATCGCCACCGCCGGCGCGTCCGGGAACTTCGAACTCAACGTCATGCTCCCGGTCATCGCCAAGAACGTGCTGGAGTCGATCCGGCTGCTCGCCAACGCCACCCGGCTGCTGGCCGACCGGACCGTGGACGGGATCACGGCCCACCGCGAACGGGCCCGCGCGTACGCGGAGTCCTCGCCCTCCGTGGTGACCCCGCTCAACAAGTACATCGGGTACGAGGAGGCCGCCAAGGTGGCCAAGAAGGCCCTCCTGGAACGCAAGACGATCCGTCAGGCGGTGGTCGAGAGCGGGTACGTCGAGCGTGGCGACCTCACCCTCGAGCAGTTGGACGAGGCGCTGGATGTCCTGCGTATGACGCGCCCGTAACCGATCGCGAACCATTCGGGCCACGGGGCCGGAACCGTGACGCTCACCGCAGCGTCGTATGCCTGGGGCACCTAATATCTGCGCATGGCAGACGGTGAAGCGGTGAGACGCGCGGTACGGGGGGAAGAGGGCGGTGCTGCGCCGTTCTGGGCGCCCGGGAGCCGGATCCTGTGGCGGTACCGGGAGAACGGCGGCGACCGCTTCCACATCGCGCGCCCCGTCACCGTCGTACGGGACGACGAGGAACTGCTGGCCGTGTGGCTGGCGCCGGGCACCGAGTGCGTGAAGCCGGTGCTCGCCGACGGTACGCCCGTCAACCTGGAGCCGCTCGAGTCGCGCTACACCAAGCCCCGCTCGGTGCAGCGCGACCGGTGGTTCGGGACCGGTGTGCTGAAGCTGGCCCGGCCCGGTGAGCCGTGGTCGGTGTGGCTGTTCTGGGAGCCGGGCTGGCGGTTCAAGAACTGGTATGTCAATCTCGAGGAACCGCTGGTCCGCTGGGCCGGCGGGGTCGATTCCGAGGACCACTTCCTCGACATCTCCGTGCACCCGGACCGCAGTTGGCATTGGCGGGACGAGGACGAGTTCGCGCAGGCCCAGCAGGACGGTCTGATGGACGGCCGGCTCGCCGAACGGGTGCGGGTGGCGGGGCGGGCCGCGGTCGAGGTGATCCGCGCCTGGGGCCCGCCGTTCTCGGACGGCTGGCAGCACTGGCGCCCGGATCCGTCCTGGGCGGTACCGTCACTGCCGGAGGACTGGGCCCGTACGCCCGCGCACGTGTCCTCATGAGACCCTTGATGCGCCCCCGGTCCACAACCGTAGGATCGTCCTCCGCAAGGCGGACCGGCCTACAACTCCCGGGGCGAGTACCGGGCTTGATCGAACGTCACCGAGGGGCGGCAGGACGTGAGCGAGTGGTACGAGGGCAAGGCCACCGCGGACCGGAGACGGTCCGCCGCAGGAACGGCCTCTGACCACGCGGGAATTCCGTTCCCGGGGCACGTATTCCGGGTATCGGCATTTCTGCGGGCCGAACCGCGCGCACGGCGCGGGGCCCCGGACGGATGGATTCGACACGCGTGACGGAGCAGCCGACCTCCTACGAGCGCCCCCAGGCGGGCGTCGACCCCGCGGAGCCCCGCGGGGCGCTCATGCGTGCCCCCACGACGCTCGGTCCCGCGGCCTTACCCGCACAGGCCCGCACCGGCGAGACGCCCTCCTCGCCGGGTACCACCGCGCCCTGCGGCAAGGGGAAGGAGCTCCCAGTCAACGGCCCCGAGCACGCCCAGCCGTCCGCCGCCGAGCAGGACGCGCACCGTCCGCGGCCCGCACCCGAGCAGATCCCGGTCCAGCCGGGCGCCGAACAGGACCACGGCCCCGGCGGTCAGGAACGCCGTACCGGCCGCGGGCTGCCGCCCGGCCGCCCGCTGCCGATGCGGCGGGACGGCGACCGGCTGCGGTTCGTGGGTGCCGCGACCCGGCGGATCGCCCGCGGCATCGACCTCGACGAGATCGTGATGGGTCTGTGCCGGGCCACCGTGCCGACCTTCTCGGACGCGATCCTGGTCTACCTGCGCGACCCGCTGCCGGTCGGCGACGAACGCCCCGTCGGGCCCGTGGTGCTCCGGCTGCGCCGCACCGACCGGATCCCGGAGGAACGGGACACCGAGGGCGGTTTCCTGCCCGCCCCGGTACCGGAGACCGAGCTCCCGGAGCTGGCGGCGATGACCGCCGAGCTGTGCGAGGTACGGCCCGGTGGCGCGCTCAACGAGGTGCTGCGCGGGGTGCGTCCGGTGTTCGCGGACTCCCCCGCAGCCCGCGCCGCGCTGCCCGAGCTCCTGGGGGACGGCGGCGAGGCCCTGGTGCCCGGGGGACAGCACGCGATCCTCGCGCCGCTGCGCGGCCGGCGCCGCGTGATCGGGGCCGCGCTGTTCCTGCGCCGCCCGGAGCGGATGGCGTTCGAGGGCGACGACCTGCTGGTGGCCGCCCAGCTGGCCACGCACAGCGCCCTCGGCATCGACAAGGCGGTGCTGTACGGCCGCGAGGCGTACATCGCGGACGAGCTGCAGCGCACCATGCTGCCCGAGACGCTGCCCCGCCCGACCGGTGTCCGGCTGGCCTCGCGCTATCTGCCGGCCGCCGAGACCGCACGGGTCGGCGGCGACTGGTACGACGCGATCCCGCTGCCCGGCAGCCGGGTCGCCCTCGTCGTCGGTGACGTGATGGGCCACTCCATGACCTCGGCGGCGATCATGGGCCAGCTGCGGACGACGGCGCAGACCCTCGCCGGGCTCGACCTGCCGCCGCAGGAGGTGCTGCACCACCTGGACGAGCAGGCCCAGCGCCTGGGCACCGACCGGATGGCGACCTGCCTGTACGCCGTGTACGACCCGGTCTCGCACCGCATCACCATCGCCAACGCCGGCCATCCCCCGCCCGTGCTGCTGCACCTGGGCGGGCGGGCCGAGGTGCTGCGGGTGCCGCCGGGCGCGCCCATCGGCGTCGGCGGCGTCGACTTCGAGGCCGTCGAGCTGGACGCGCCCGCCGGGGCCACGCTGCTGCTGTACACCGACGGCCTGGTGGAGTCCCGCCTCAGGGACGTGTGGACCGGCATAGAGCAGCTGCGGGAGAGACTCGCCGCGACGGCCCAGCTGACCGGGCCCGACCATCCGCCGCCCCTCGAGGCCCTGTGCGACGAGGTGCTCGACATGCTCGGCCCGGGCGACCGGGACGACGACATCGCGCTGCTCGCCGCCCGCTTCGACGGGATCGCGCCGAGCGACGTGGCGTACTGGTTCCTGGAGCCGGAGGACGCGGCCCCCGGCCGGGCCCGCCGGCTGGCCCGGCGCGCGCTGGCCCGCTGGGGTCTGGAGGAACTCAGTGACTCGGTCGAGCTGCTGGTCAGCGAGGTCGTGACGAACGCCGTGCGGTATGCCTCCCGGCCGGTCACCCTCCGGCTGCTGCGCACCGACGTGCTGCGCTGCGAGGTCGGCGACGACGTCCCGCAGCTGCCGCGCCTGCGCCAGGCGCGGGCCACGGACGAGGGCGGGCGCGGACTGTACCTGGTGAACCGGCTGGCCCGGCGCTGGGGCGCGACCCGGCTGAGCACCGGCAAGGTGGTCTGGTTCGAGCTGAACCGGACGTAGGGCCTGCCGGAGGCGGTGGAGGACAGCGCGAAGGGCGCCCGGTTCGCACCGGGCGCCCTTCGGCGTTCCTCGTCCTGCCGGCCGTCCTACTGGCCGCCGGGCCCGACCGGGTCGAGCGGGGCGTCCGTGCCGCCCGTCGGCGAGGCCGACGAACTCGGCGGCTGCGAGGTCGTCGGAGGCGCGGACGACGGGGGCGCGCTGCTGCTCGGCGGGGCCGACGGGGTCACGGACGTCGGGGATCCGGAGGTCGGCGGCGCCGAGGTCGGCGGCGCGGACGTGCTCGCGGTCGGCGGCTGGGAGAAGGTGAAACTCTCCGTCGGCTCGACCGCCGCGCCCTGCGTGGTGTTGAGGTCGAACTCGGCCTTGTCCGTGACACCGAAGGTGTAGGTCGCCCAGATCTGCGCCGGCGGGCCGCCGCCGTTCACGCGGCCGCCGCCCATGGCCCCCGTCAGCGGGACATGGTCGTTCTTCCTGATCGGCTTGCCGTCGCAGCCGGCGCCCCCGGCCTTGGCGGCCTCGCCGAACAGGCCGACCGAGGTGACCAGGTCCGGGGTGTAGCCGGTGAACCAGGCGGAGCGGTTGCAGTCGGACGTGCCGGTCTTGCCCGCCACCTGCTGTCCGTTGCGGAGCGGGTTCTTGGCCACGGAGGTCTGGGCCGTGCCGTCGTCGACCACTCCGGTCAGTACGGAGGTCACCGAGTCGGCGGCCGTCCGGCTGATCACCTGGCTGCCGATCGGGTCGTCCATCTCGATCGTGCCGTCCTTCTTCTCCGCCGACTTGACGATGGTGGGCGTGACCTTCTGGCCGTGGTGGTCGAAGGTCGCGTAGATCCCGGCCATCTCCAGCGGGCTGGCGCCCATGGAGCCCAGCGTCTGCGCGGGCACCGCCTGCATGCCGTCGGTGTCCATGCCCAGCTTGTCGGCCGTGTCCATGACCTGCTTCATACCCACGTCCACGCCCATCTGCGCGAAGACGGAGTTGACGGACTTGTTCATCGCCTGCTGGACGGTGATGTCGCCGTAGCTGGCGTTGTCCTCGTTCGGCGGGGCGAAGCCGACCTTGGTGCCGTGGTCGAGGACCTGACGGCGGGTGGTGCCGTCGTAGACCGTGTCGGCGGTGATCGGCTTGTCGTCCTGTGTCGTGGCGTTGTCCTCCAGCGCGGCGGCGAGGATGACCGGCTTGAACGTCGAGGCGGGCTGGTAGTCCCGGCGCGTGGCGTTGCTGAAGTAGTGCTTGAAGTAGTCCTTGCCGCCGTACAGGGCGACGATCTTCCCGGTCTTGGGGTCCACCGACACGGCGCCGACTTGGACGTCGCCGTCGACCTTGCGCTTCTTCGGGTCGAGCTTGCTCGTCAGCCGGGTCTTGACCGCGTTCTCCAGCGCGGCCTGCTTCTCGCGGTCGATGTTCAGGGTGATGGTCCAGCCCTGGTGCTGGACCTTGGCCTCCGCGTCGGCCTTGGACAGGCCCTCGTCCTTCATCAGCTGCTGTTCCAGCTGCTCGTTGGCGAGGGAGACCAGGTAGCCCTTCTGGCCCTCCATGCCCGGGGCGCCCTTGGGCTCCTTGGGCACCGGGAACTTCAGCTCCTGGCGGTCGGTCCTGTCCAGCCAGCCCTCTTCGACCATGTTGTCCAGGACGTAGTTCCAGCGCGCCTTCACCAGCCTCTTGCCGGTGTCGGAGGCGACCGCCCAGTCGTACTGGCTCGGTGCCTGGAGCAGGGCCGCCAGGTACGCGCCCTGGGCGACGTCGAGGTCCTGGGCGTCGACGCCGTAGTAGGCCTGCGCGGCGGCCTGGATGCCGTAGGCGCCGCGGCCGTAGTAGCTGGTGTTGATGTAACCGGCGAGGATGTCGTCCTTGCTCTTCTCGCGGTCCACCTTCAGCGAGATGACCAGTTCCTTCAGCTTGCGCGTGACGGTCTGTTCCTGGTCGAGGTAGTAGTTCTTGACGTACTGCTGGGTGATCGTCGAGCCGCCCTGCCTGCCCTTGCCGGAGAGCGTGTTGATCAGGCCGCGGGCGGTGCCTCTGAAGTCGACGCCGGAGTCGTGGTAGAAGCTCTTGTTCTCGGCGGCCACGAAGGTCAGCTGCACCTTCCTGGGCACCTTCGACAGGCCCACGATCTCCCGGTTGACCTTGCCGTCCCTGGCGAGCATCTTGCCGTCGCTGTACTTGTAGACGTTGCTCTGGCGCTGCGCCGCCACGTTGCCCGCCGGTATGTCCACCGCCAGGTACAGCGTGATGAACGCGCCGATGCACAGCAGGCACAGTCCGAAGAACGTGCCGAGGATCTTCTTCCAGGTGAAGAGCCTGCGTATTCGGCTCTTCGGGGGCTTGCCGTTCGTCGCGGCCCGGTCGGTCGCCGTGGGCTGCGAGCGGCGGCGGCTGGGCGCCGCGCGGTGGCCACCGCGCTGTCGCGCTCGTCTCTCTTCCGCTCGTCCCATGAGTACCTACGCTCCGCTTCCGTCTCAGGTCAGCTCAGAAAGCTAACACCGCTCTCTATGACAAAGGAGTCGCGATCCGCCCTTTTACGGGCGTGACAATCAGCACGCTGTCCCAAGAGAACCGACGGCCTGGGGGGTTGGAGGGTTGCCCGGACGGGTAAAGTGTTATCACTTAGCTAGAACTGAGCTAGGCGCCGGCGAAGTCCGGCGCCAGGAGAACGGGGGCCCACCCATGTCCACGCACGACGCGTCCGCCACGGCCGACGTGCCCGAGATGCCCGCCCCGCGCGTAAGGGAGTTCCCCGCGCACAGCATCGGCGGCGGGCTGGCGCTGCTGCTGGGGCTGCTCGGACTGCTGCTCGGCGCCGGGCTGATCGCCGCCGCCACGGCCGTCACGGCGACCGGCGGAAAGGCCGTACTGATCGTCGGCGGCATCCTGGTCGCCATCGCCGCGTTCCTCGCGATGTGCGGGCTGAACACGGTGGCGCCGGGCGAGGCACGGGTCGTGCAGCTCTTCGGGCGCTACCGGGGCACGATCAGGGAGGACGGGCTGCGCTGGGTGAACCCGTTCACCTCGCGCACGAAGATATCGACCCGGGTGCGCAACCACGAGACCGCCGTCCTGAAGGTCAACGACGCCTACGGCAACCCGATCGAACTGGCCGCGGTCGTGGTCTGGAAGGTGCAGGACACCGCCCAGGCGACCTTCGAGGTGGACGACTACGCGGAGTTCGTCGCCACGCAGACCGAGACGGCCGTGCGGCACATCGCGATCGAGTACCCCTACGACGCCCACGAGGAGGACGGCCTCTCGCTGCGCGGCAACGCCGAGGAGATCACCGAGAAGCTCGCGGTGGAGCTGCACGCGCGCGTGGAGGCGGCCGGAGTGCGGATCATCGAGTCGCGGTTCACGCATCTCGCGTACGCTCCGGAGATCGCCTCGGCGATGCTCCAGCGGCAGCAGGCCGGCGCGGTGGTCGCCGCGCGGCGCCAGATCGTGGACGGGGCGGTCGGCATGGTCGAGGCGGCGCTCGCCCGGATTGCGGAGCAGGACATCGTGGAGCTGGACGAGGAGCGCAAGGCGGCGATGGTGTCCAACCTCATGGTCGTCCTGTGCGGTGACCGGGCGCCGCAGCCCGTACTGAACACAGGGACCCTTTACCAGTGACAGATCCCACCGGGGGTTCGACCCCCCAGCGGCGGCCGCAGCAGCGCAAGCAGGTGCTGCTGCGGCTGGACCCGTCGGTGTACGAGGCACTGGCCCGGTGGGCCGGGGACGAACTGCGTTCGGCGAACGCCCAGATCGAGTTCCTCCTGCGCAAGGCACTGGCCGAAGCGGGACGGCTCCCGAAGGAAACCGGCCCCCTCCCCCGCCGCGGACGCCCTCCGGGCGGGCCGGGCGCATAAGCCCCGGCCCCCACCCCCCCGGCCGGGCGCCCGGCACGGAACACGGCCGCGCCCGCGCCCCCCCCCC